>CALFNI010000391.1 GCA_937902695.1 uncultured Rhodanobacteraceae bacterium | reverse complement strand
GGCGAGCCGGCACCGTCGATCGTCGCGCTGCCCGTCGATGCCGACGCCCACGCGATGTAACCGAAGCCGCCGAGCGAGCTCGCGGTCGCGCCGTCCTCGACGTGCAGCGTGCCGTTGCCGTTGTTGCCGACGTAGATGAACCCGTACGTCGTCCAGCTGGAACCCGCGCCCGTCACGGTCGCGGTGCCGTCCGAGCCGAAATCGAAACCGAGATCGCCCTCGCCGTTCACGAGCGCGCCGCCGTTGCTGACCGTGACGACGCCGGTGCCCGAGTCTCCGACGTGGAGGCTCGCATCGTTCGTCCACACGGAGCCGGCGCCGTCGATCGTCGCCGTGCCGCTGGAATGGCCGGGAAACTCGGGGTAGTAGCCGAGATAGCCATAGACGTCGTGGACGCTCGCACCGTTCGACACCGCGAGCGTGCCCGTGCCGTAGCCGACGTAGAGCTCGTACGCGTGGTTCCATTGCGTGCCGGGACCGTCGACGGTCGCATCGCCGTGCGCGCCGCTGTCGGATTCGATCGTGTAGCCGATCTCGCCGCTGTAGTCGTTGACGATCGCGCCGGCGCCGATGCCGAGCGTGCCGTTGCCGCCGTAGCCGACCGAAAGATCGGCGGCAACGTCGAGCGTCGCGTCACCGCCGACGTCGAGCGTGCCGGCATCCTGCAGGTCGAAACCGAGGATGACGCTGTGCGCAGCCGCGCCGGTCGATGCGATCTCGCAGGCGCCTGCGTTGACGCGCGCATCGGCGCTCGCGTCGGGCACGCCCGCCGACCAGTTGCCGGCATCGAACCAGCTGCCGGTCGCGCCGGTCCAGATCGTCTGCGCGCCGGCTGCAACCGGCAGCGCCAGGGCGAGCGCCGCGATTCGCGCGGCGCTACGGGGATTCCGGGTGCCCATTAGGCGCGGACCGGGCCCCAGCCTTGATCGTGATGCTGCATGGCGAATCTCCTGACGGTGGAAGGTGCGCCGCCGCCTCCCGGCCGCGGCGCCGGCGAGATTGATCGCCGATCCGTCGCGCGGCACTCCGAAAACGCTGCATTTCCGTTACAAAAGCATCTGCAGGCGGCCGCCGGCCACGAACTTTGATTTCCGGCCTGTGATTTTCCCCGCGCCGGTGCGAATCACCGGGCATGGACACGACGATCACGAGCGAAATCGATGCAACCGAAAGGCAGCCGGCGATGACGCGCGACGCGCGGACCGAAGCGGATTTCGTTGCCCGCGTCGAGCGGCACGCCGGCATCGTGCGCAAGATCGCCATGTCCTACAGCCGCACGCCGGCCGACCGGCGCGATCTCGAGCAGGAAATCGTCGCGCAGCTCTGGAAGGCCTGGCCCGGCTACGACGGCGGTCGGCCGTTCGCCACCTGGATGTACCGCGTGGCGCTCAACGTCGCGATCTCGATCGCGCGCAGCCAGCGCTGGCAAGCGCCCGAAACCGCCTCGCTCGACGACGGCGACCTCGTGGGGCTCGATCCGCTCGCCGACACGGCCGAACGCGCGCACGGCGTTCGCGAGCTGATGGCGTTCATCGGCACGCTCGACGAGCTGAACCGCGCGCTGATCCTGCTCTACCTCGAAGGGCAGAGCTACGCCGAGATCGCCGACGTGCTCGGCATCAGCGAGACGAACGTCGCCACCAAGATCAACCGCGCGAAGCAGACGCTGCGCGCCCGCATGAATCCGTGAAGGAGAAGACGATGGAACTCGATGACATGAAGAACGCCTGGCTCGCGCTCGACCGCCGGCTCGAACGACAGGAAGCGCTGAACCTGCACACGTTCCGCGACGGCCGGCTCGATCGCCTGCGCGCGAGCCTGCGGCCTCTTCTGATCGGCCGCATCGTGCAGATCGGGGTCGGCGCGCTGCTCGCGCTCACGTTCGCGCCGTTCTGGGTCGAGCACCTCGCGACGCCGCACCTCGTCATCGTCGGCGCTTCGCTGCATGCGTATGCGCTGATGCTGATCATCGGCGGCGCGCGCGACATCTACCTCGTTCGCCGCATCGATTACGCGGCGCCGGTGCTCGAGATCCAGCGCCGGCTGACCGGGCTTCGCACGTGGCTCCTCAGGAGCGCCCCGGTATTCGGTACGGTGGGCTGCTTCATCTGGGTGCCGTTCGTGCTGTGGGCGTTCATGGTGCTTTTCGGCGCCGACATCTACGCGCATGCACCTGAGGTCGTGTACTGGCTTCTCGTGTCGAGCGCCGTGCCTCTGGCCGCGATGCTGCTCGTGCTGCGCTGGGTGCGCCGCCCGGGCCGCTCGACGTGGGCCGCGATGCTGGAGCGGAGCGTGATCGGCAGCAGCGTCTACAGGGCGCAGCGGTTTCTCGACGAAATCGCGGCCTTCGCGCGCAACGGCTAAGCGCCGTCGCTGCTGCCTGTATCGCCCGTGCCGGCCGGCGCATCCGGCGCCGGTGGCGCTTTCGCTTCGCGCAAGAGATAGCTCATGTAAAGCGTGTGGTCGTCGGCATTGCTGACCTGCGTATCGAAGGCGACGAAAGCGAGCTCGTGCCACCAGGGCTGTTGCGGCAGGGTGCCGATCGCCTGCTGCCACTCGTGCCCGGCCCTGGAGCGCTCATCGGCGGTCCCTGGATCGTTGTCGGCCGCAAGCACCTGGCACAAGGTCTCGCGGCATTCGACGTGGATCAGCGCAAGGTGCGCCTGTGCATCCGCCGGCAACGCGGCGATCCATTCGCCGAGCGACGCCTCGATGTGCTGCGCGGCATTCTCGGACCAGTCGGCATCGACGGATTCCTGATCGAACTGCTTCAACGTCGCCACGACAGAGTTCGGCGTACTAACGTTTTCGCTCGCGCTCTCCGCGCGCGCGATCATGTCGGCGAGGAGATCGGTTGCATGATCGGCGTCGATCTCCGGCGGGCCGCCGTCATCGCCTCCCGAATCCGTAGCGGGTTCGTCCGCGGGTTGGTCCGCGGTCTCGTCGGCGCTCGCGTCCGCGTCATCGGTCGGCGCTGCGGAGCCCGGCGGTGGCGACGCCGGCGCGACGGTTCCCGGCGGCGCCGGCGGTTCGGTTGCGGTGTCCGCGACGGGCGTTTCGGGCGGCCTCGCCGGAACCGGCTCGCCCGGCGGCGGATCTGCCGGAGCCGGCGGCGCGAGCACGACCGGCGTCGAAGGCGATGCGGCCGGCGGCTGCGGCGGCGGTACGCGCACGACCAGCAGCCAGACGAGCAGAAGTCCCGTCAGCGTCGCGATCGTGAGTATCACGGTTCTGCGCATGCCCGAACGCCAGCCGATGCGGCGCGTCAATAGTCACTCAGCGAGACGGCGTCGAGCCGGTATTCCAGATACATCCACCAGCCGGGCTCGTTGCGATCGCTGTCGATGCCGTTGGTGACGCCGGTCGCGCAGCTGCCCGTTCCGCCGGGCAGCACCGAGGAAAGCGTCACCGGTCCCGTACCGAGATCGACGGTGATCTGATCTGCGTCGGACTCGCGCAGGAACCCGCGCATCAGCCCGCCCGAGGTCGAGCCGGTCGTCGCGGGCCACGGTGCCGCGAGCGCGGTGTCCCAGAGCGGCACCGAGAGCGTGCCGAACGCGAACGTCGTGTCGATCACGGTCGTGGCGAAGCAGTTCCCGCCCGGCGCCGGCACCGGCGGCGTGTAACCGCTCGTCGTGCCCGGCAACGGACCGAGGCAGACCGTCGGCGGCGCGAGGGCATACGGCGCGTACCAGCGCGGCACGGCCGGCAGCGCGGCCGGCGCGCATTGCGAGGGCGACGCCGTCGAGCAGATGCCCTCGATGCTGCCGAATGCCTCCTCGAACCCGGTGCCGTACGGAAGCATGAACTCCACCGCGCTCGAATCGTAGTTGCCGTCGCCATCCGCGTCGGCGTCGAGCTGCTGGGCGATATTCGCGTTGAGCTCGTCGGTGACGTCCACGCATAGCCCGAGCGAGTAATAGACGTGCGGATCGCGCAGCTCCAGCGCGCCGATCCGCCACGCCGTCACCGGGATCGGATCGAAGCCGTTCGAAATGCCGGGCGGCGGCAGGAGCTGCACTTCGTCCGCACGCGCGAGCGTCGCGGACAGCGCCGCGGCGAGCGCGCACGTCATGAATCGAATCACCATGGAATGGTTTCTCCGTTCTGCGACAGGAAGCGTCCGTTGTCCGAGTGCTTGAGATGATCGATCACGCGCAGCATCGATGCGATCGATGCCTCGGGCTTCAGCGGCGCGCCGGCACCGCCCATGTCGGTGCTGACCCAGCCGGGACTCATCGAGACGACGACGATGCCGCGCGCGGCGAGCGCGATCGACAGCAGCCGCGTCGCCATGTTGAGCGCCGCCTTGCTCATCGCATAGCTCGGACTGTACAGCGAGCTCGTGCTGGCGATCGAGCCGAGCGTCGAGGACAGGTTGACGATCTTCGCGCCGTCGGCGAGATGCGGGTTCAGCGCCTGCGCGAGCAGGAACGCGCCCTCTGCATTGACCGCGAAGCTGTCGCGCAGCGACTTCGGCTCGATCGCACCGAAACGCTCGTGCTCGACGAGCACGCCTGCGTTGTTGACGAGCAGCTCGACATCGAGATCGAGCACGCCGATCTGGCGCGCGAGCTCGGCGATCGAGCGCGGGTCGGCGAGATCGAGCGGCAGCACGTGCAATTTGCCGGGATGCTCGCCGGCGAGCCGGGTCAGCGCGAGTGCCTTGCCGGGATGACGGCAGGCGGCGACGACGCGATCGCCGCGCGCGAGCAGCTGGCGCGTCATTTCGAATCCGAGGCCGCGGTTCGCGCCGCTGACGAGAGCCTGCATTCGTGATCCGTCGCTAGATCCGTCGAACTTTTCGCCGGAGCGCGGAGTCTACGCCGGTTCGTGACCATCGTCCGTTGCGCGTGCCGCGGCGGCTCGTTAGCCTCGCCCGACTCTGCCGCGCGTTGCGCTCGCCACGTCGCTGCCGCGGCGCCACGGACCCAGGTATCCAGGAGATTCAATGCGCAAGCCCTTCGGCCTCGGCCTCCTCGCACTCACGCTGGCCGCCGGACTCGGCGCCGGCGCATCGGCGGCGGCGCCCGACACGATCGATATCCCGTTCACGACGTTCACGATGCCGAACGGGCTCACCGTCGTCGTCAGCGAAGACCACAAGGCGCCGGTCGTCGCCGTGAGCGTCTGGTACCACATCGGCTCGGCCGACGAGCCCGCCGGCAAGACCGGCTTCGCGCATCTCTTCGAGCACCTGATGTTCCAGGGCTCGGAGAACCACAAGGACGAGTTCTTCCGCCCGTTCGAGCTCGCCGGCGCGACCGACCAGAACGGCACGACCTGGTACGACCGCACCAACTATTTCGAGACCGTGCCGAC
This sequence comes from uncultured Rhodanobacteraceae bacterium, assembly GCA_937902695.1. Lineage (GTDB taxonomy): Bacteria > Pseudomonadota > Gammaproteobacteria > Xanthomonadales > Rhodanobacteraceae > Dokdonella_A. The sequence goes on along the minus strand of CALFNI010000391.1, from coordinate 6,894 downwards.
GACCGCGCTCGACATGGCGCTCTGGATGGAATCGGACCGCATGGGGCATCTCGTCGGCGCGATCGGCCAGCACGAGCTCGACGAGCAGCGCGGCGTCGTGCAGAACGAAAAACGCCAGGACGAGAATCAGCCCTACGGCCGCGTCGACGAGCGCATGACCGCGATGGCGTTCCCGGCGAACCATCCGTATCACCACGACACGATCGGCTCGATGAAGGACCTCGACGCCGCCTCGCTCGGCGACGTGAAGCAGTGGTTCCAGTCCAACTACGGCGCCGCGAACGTCACCGTCGCGCTCGTCGGTGACATCACGCCCGACGTCGCCAAGGCGAAGATGGCCGAATATTTCGGCGACATCCCGGCCGGACCGCCGGTGCCGCGCCAGCAGCCGTGGACCGCGCCGCGCACCGAATCGACGCGCGACACGATGACCGACCACGTCGCGCAGACGCGCATCTATCGCGAATGGAACGTGCCGTGGCTCGGCGATCCGGACGAGGAACAGCTCGAGCTCGCCGCGGCCGTGCTCGGCGGCGGCAAGACCTCGCGTCTGTACGAGCGGCTCGTCTACAAGGACAAGCTCGCCGACGACGTCTCGATCGACGTGCAATCGTTCGCGCTCGCGTCGATGTTCCAGCTGCAGGTCGATGTCAAGAAAGGCGTCGATCCGGCAAAAGTCGAAAGCGCCATTGCAGACGAGTGGGCGCGGTTCCTCAAGGGCGGCCCGACCGACGATGAGCTCGCGCGCGTGAAGGTATCCACGCGCGCATCGTTCATCCGCAGGCTCGAGCGCGTCAACGGCAAGGCGTCGATCCTCGCCGAGGGCGAGGTCTATCGCGACGATCCCGGCGCCTACAAGACCGATTTCGCGCGGCTCGACGCAGCGACGCCGGCAAGCGTGCTTGCCGCGGCGCAGACGTGGATCGCGAAAGGCGACTACACGCTCACCGTGACGCCGTCGCCCGACGGCGCCGACGAGGACGTCAAGGACGAAGCCGAGATCGCCGGCCGTGCCGCGACCGAAGGCCGTCCGCCGCCCGTCATGCCGCCGGCGAAGGACTACAGGACCGCCAGGCCGGCGCTCGTGCGCAGCAAGGGCGTGCCGAAGGTCGACGCGTTTCCGGACCTCACGTTCCCGAAGCTCGAACACGGCAAGCTCAAGAACGGCATCGAGGTCATCCTCGCGCAGCGCCACGCGATTCCGGTGATCCAGGTGCAGCTGATGTTCGATGCGGGCTACGCATCGGATCAGGGCCATGGCGCGGGCACCTCGGCATTCACGATGGCGATGCTCGACGAGGGCACGAAGACGCTCGATTCGCTCGAGATCGCGCGGCGCGAAGAGCGGCTCGGCGCGCAGATCAGCGCGGGCTCCGGCCTCGACACGTCGAGCGTCAGCCTCAGCACGCTGTCCTCGCAGATCAAGCCGTCGCTCGCGCTGCTTGCGGACATCGTGCGCAATCCTGCGTTCCGCGACGACGACCTCACGCGCATCCGCGGCCAGTGGCTCGCGCGCATCGCGCAGGAGAAGACGCAGCCGCGCGGCATCGCGCTGCGCACGCTGCCGCCCCTGCTCTACGGCGAAGGCCACGCATATGCGATCCCGTTCACGGGCTCAGGCAACGAAGCCGCGATCAACGCGCTTTCCGCCAAGGACCTTCGCGCGTATGTCGGCGATCGCCTGCGGCCGGACAACGCGAAGATCCTCGTCGCCGGCGACACCACGCTCGAAGCGATCATCCCCGAGCTCGACGCCGTGTTCGGCGACTGGAAGGCGCCGAAAGGCGCGATCCCGAAGAAGAACATCGGCACCGTCGAGGTGCCGGCGAAGCCGCGCGTCTACCTCGTCGACAAGCCCGGCGCGCAGCAATCGCTGATCCTCGCCGGCGTGCTCGCGCCGTCGACGAAGGCGAAGAACGATCTCGAGATCCAGACGATGAACGGCGCATTCGGCGGCACGTTCACGTCGCGGCTCAACATGAATCTGCGCGAGGACAAGCACTGGGCCTACGGCGCCTTCAGCTTCCTCGTCGGCGCGATCGGCCAGCGGCCTTTCATGCTGTATGCGCCGGTGCAGACCGACAAGACGGCCGAATCGGCGGCCGAGCTCCTGCGCGAATCGAAGGATCTGATCGGGCCGAGGCCGCTCACGGCCGACGAGATCGAGAAGATCAAGCTCGGCGACGTGCGCAGCATGCCCGGCGAATACCAGACGACGGGCTCGCTGCTCGGCGCGATGACCGGCATCGTCGCCTACGACCGCCCGGACGACTACGTGCAGACGCTGAAGCCGCGCATCGAAGCGCAGACCGACGCGGCCGTGCAGGCGGCCGCGAACGAGATCGTCAGGCCGGATGCGTTCACGTGGGTCATCGTCGGCGATCTCAAGAAGATCGAGAAGCCCGTGCGCGACCTCGAACTCGGCGACGTCAAGGTGTTGAACGCCGAAGGCAAGACCGTTCGCTGACCTGCTTTCCCCTCTCTCCCCCTCGCTCTTTCCCCTCTCCCGCTCCGCGGGAGAGGGCTAGGGTGAGGGCAATCTTGGTTCGACCTCCCGCCCCTCACCCGACCTTCGGTCGGCCTCTCCCGCACGCAGTAGAGGCGAAGAGCATTCAGCATGAGCCCGCTACGATCGCGCCATTCGCCTCACGCGGAGCGTTCGCATGAAAGTCACTCTAGTCATCGCCGCACTCGGCGCCGCCTCGCTCGCCGCGTGCAGCTGGGGCATCAAGCTCGATTCCGGCGGCGAAAAAGTGCGCGTCGCCTGGGACGGCAACGTCGGCGGCTGTCGTGACGCCGGCAAGGTGACCGTCTCGGTGCTCGATCGCGTCGGCCCGGTCGACCGCAGTGGCCTCAAAGTCAGCGACGAGCTCGAGATCATGGCGCGCAACGAAGCCGCCGGCCTCGGCGCCGACACGATCCGCCCGCTCGGCGAGCCGCGCGACGGCGCGCAGAGCTGGGGCGCATACAGCTGCGGCAATGTCGTGCGCGTGCCGGTGCGCCGTGACGGCGAAACGCCGGCGCCGCCGCCGGGTCAGGCCGTCGAAACCTATCCGATCAAGGACCACTGACGGCGCCGCGCGCGGCGGGCGACGACGCATGCAGGACCGCGGCTGGACCGCTCCCGCCGGAGCGCGCCAGCGCGCATCATGGGCTTGCCGTCGAGGAGACCGCCCCATGCCCGCAGCGCCGCCCGGCCGCATCGGCCAGATCGCACTTTCGGTCACCGACATGGAGCGCTCGATCGCCTTCTGGCGCGACGCCGTCGGGCTCAAGTTCCTGTTCCAGGCACCGAACGTCGCATTCTTCGACGTCGCCGGCGTGCGCCTGATGCTCGGCGCCGCCGAGTCGGATGCGAAGGCGGCGGGTACCGTGCTCTATTTCGAGACGTCCGATCTCGACGCGACGTTCGCGGCGATCCGCGATCGCGGCGCGAAGGTCGCGAAGAACGGCGAGCCGCACTTCATCGCGAAGCTCGGCGCGAAAGACCTCTGGATGGCTTTCCTCGAAGATCCCGACGGCCACGTGTTCGCGCTGATGGAAGAACGCGCGAACGGCTGATGCGTCAGCGTTCGAGCGCGGCCGTGCCGTGCATCGCTTCGCTCGCGCGCGTGCGCGCGGGCCGCGGCGTGGCGGACGGCGATGCGTGCCGCGAATGGCCCGGCGGACCCGCCGCGATCGCAGGCCGCGGACGCACGATGTCGTCGAACGGGACGATCTGTGCATTCGGGTCGAACCGGCAGGGACCGTCGATGCCATCGCTCGTCATCAGCGTCTCGCACGCCTGCTGCAGATCGGCGACATCGGGCTGCGGCGCACCGTCCTTCCATGCGCGCAACGCCTCCCAGCCGGCGAGGCCTTCGGCGTCGGTGAAACCGCAATGCGTCGGCGAATCCTCGTCGACGATCGCGATCGTGCGCTGGTTCGCCGGCACGGCGTCGGCGACGAACTCCTCGTTGCCGGGCACGACGAGCTGATCCTCGCTCGTGTGCATCGAGATGATCTTCGCGCTGCCGACCGCGCCGTGAAAGTCGGAAACTTCATGCAGCTTTTCGGCGGCGAACGGCTCGGGCCGTATGCGCAGGATGTTCGCCGCGATCTCGGGATCGCTCGAATAATCGACGCCGACCGTCATGAACGGATTGTGGCCGTCGAGCTTCTCCGGCGCGCGCACGAGATCGCTCAACGCGAACGTCGCGTAGGCGATGTTCGTGACGAAGAAGTTCTCGTCGGTGACGTGCGCGAACGCCATCAGCTGATCGAGCCGCCGCTGCATCGCGTCGTTGCGCAGCGCGGGAGGCAGGCTGATGCCGGTGCACTGCTCGAGCGGCACGAGCACCGGAATCAGATCGGCGTAATCGAAAAGATCGTTGAGACCGTTCGGAATGTCGGAGAGGTTCATCGCCCACGGCATGGGCGGATCGCCCTCGGGGAATGCGCCGGCGCCGTCCGGACCGCAGACGGCATCGAATGCAAGCCTGAGATCGATGCCCGCATCCCAGAGGCGCGCTCCACCCGCCGCGGGGCACAGCGCATAGACGCCCTTCACCGGCGGAAAGCCCTCCGCCTCGGCGAGCTTGAGCGCGGTCAGGCCGCCCATCGAACCGCCGAACGGAACGACATCGCCGGGCGCGCCACCCGCGATGTCCTCGAACTTCGCGAGCAGGTCGCGGTTGTCGTCCATCGCCGTGAAGAGTGCCCAGCCGCGCTCCTGGTACGACGTCGCCGCTACCGCGTAGCCCTCGGACAGCATCACGTCACGCAGCGGCCCGAGGCCCGGCGTGTTCGACGGCGGCGTGAAATCGAGACCATGCTGGTAGAGGACGAGCGTATCGCCCGGCTGCCAGCCGTCCGGAATTTCGACGTGATACCACGCGCCGGAGCCGAGCTCCCCGCTAAACTCGGCCGGCCGCGCGGGGGACGCCAGGGCGAGCATGAGCAGCCCGAGAGCGGAAGTGACGTAGCGCAGCATGACCCTGTTCCGTGCGAGTGGCACGGCGCACGCTACATCCGCTCGGCTGACCGGAAAATAAAGCATGCCCGAAGATGTAAAGGATCCTCGATGCGCGTGCTGGTAAGCGGCGCCGCCGGCTTCCTCGGACGCGCCGTGGTCAGGCGCCTGAACGACGCAGGGCATGCGGTCGTCTCGCTCGTTCGCAATGCCGATGCCGACGCCGGCAGCGCGGACGCCGAGCGGCGCAGCGGCGACATCGTCAATCTCGACGCGATGACGCAGGCCGTCGCGGGCTGCGATGCGGTCATTCATTGCGCCGCACGGATCGAGCCGTTCGGACGCGTCGACGACTACTACGACGTCAACGTGCGCGGCACCGACAACCTCCTCGCCGCATGCGAGGTCGCCGGCATCCGGAAGTTCGTCTTCACCTCGTGCGCCGCCGTCGTGCTCGATCGCGGCGACCTCAACGGCGTCAACGAAACGCAGCGCATGCCCGCGCGCGCGCCGACGCCATATCTCGCGACGAAGGCCATCGCCGAACGCCACGTGCTCGCCGCGAACGGGCCGGAGTTCGCGACGGTCGCGCTCCGGCCGCACCTCCTGTGGGGTCCCGGCGAAATCGCATTGCTGCCGCGCCTCGCCGCGCTCGCGAAAGCCGGCAAGCTTCGTCTGATCGGCGAGGCCGGCAAGAAGATCGACAGCTGCTACGTCGACAACGCCGCCGACGCGCACGTTGCCGCGCTCGAACGGCTCGAACCCGCTGCCGCGATCGCCGGCAAGGCGTACTTCGTCACGCAGGGCGAACCCGCTTCGATCGAAGGATTCGTCAACGGGCTCCTGCGCGCCGCGGGCTATCCGGCCGAGACGCGCCGGCTTTCAGCGCCGGTCGCGCGCCTGCTCGCGGCGACGGCGCCGCTCCGCCGCGCGGTCGGTGCCGACCCGCTCGTGACGGACGACCTGCTCGCCCTCTTCGGCCAGGCGACCTGGTTCAACATCGCTGCCGCACGGCGCGACCTCGACTACCAGCCGCGCGTCGGCATGGCCGAAGGCTTCGCGCGCGTCTCCTCGCATCTCGCGCGCGAGCGCATGCGCGGGCGGTGAAGCACGCGCCGTCCGGTAGAATCGCGGCATGGCCACGCCTGCCGACCAGTCCGGTGCGAACACCGGCGAGCGCAAACCGAATCCGGTGCTCGCCGTTTTCGGCCGCGCACTCGAAGCATCGTTGAACCGTCTCGTCGATCTCGACCCGGATACGCGCACGGCACTGAAGACGCTCCGCGGCCGCGCGATCACGCTCGACTTTCGCCCGACGCCGCTCGCGATGCGCATCGCCGTCGAAGGCGACCGGCTGGCGATCGGACCCGCGTTCGGCGGCGCCAGCGCGCTTCGTCTCACCGCGGCGCCGAGCGCACTCGTGGCGATGGCGCTTGCGCGCGGCCGCGACGATGCGACGACACCGGGACGCGTCGACGTCTCCGGCGATGCCGATCTCGCGCGACGCCTCGAGCGCATCGCGCGCACGTTCGCGCCCGATTTCGACGAAGCCTTCGCGCGCGTGTTCGGCGACGTCGCCGGGTTCCAGATCGCACGCGGCGTGCGAAAGGCGCTCGCCGGCGTGCGCGACGGTGCCAAGGCATTCGCGCGCGACACCGCCGACTATCTTTCCGAGGAAGGCCGCGTCATCGTGCCGAAGGCCGAGGTCGACGTGTTTCTCGACGATGTCGATGCGCTCCGCGAACGCGCGGACCGGCTCGACGCGCGCGTGAAGCGGCTGGCTGCCGCGAGCCGGAAACCCGACGCGTGACGCCGCTCCGGCAGATTCCGCGCCTGATGCGCATCGGCGCCGTGCTGGTCCGCTACCGGCTCGACGATCTCGTCGATGCCGCGCACCTCTACCGTCCGCTGAAGCTCGTGCGGGCGCTGCTGCCGCGACCGCG
>CALFNI010000390.1 GCA_937902695.1 uncultured Rhodanobacteraceae bacterium | reverse complement strand
CGCTCGCGGCAAGCTTCTCGGTGCCGACGACGGACAACGCGACGTGATGGCCGACGCCCGCCCTCGCCTCGGCGGCAAGGATGTTGAGCCCGGCCGTCTGGAAGAAGCGCAGCGACGCGGCATCCTCGAACGAGGGCGAGTTCGCAAGATCGACGACGACGCGCGCGCCGGCCATCGCGGCGTCGAGCCCCTCGCCGGTCAGGACGTCGACGCCGGTCTGCGGCGCGGCGGCGATGACTTCGTGTCCGCCGTCGCGCAAGCGCGTGACGACCTTGCTGCCGATGCGGCCGGTACCACCGATGACGACGATCTTCATGGGACCCCTCTGCAATCCGAAGAATGGCGGCGGCGCGATGCGTGCCGCCGGTTGGTGTCTGCGATGCTAGGCGGGGGCCGCCGGCGCCAGTAGCCCTGCCTGGGGCCGCGCGGTGTTTCCTGCCGCGCACCAATGCCGAAAAAGTCAGGCCGCGGCACCGACCGTCCCGCCGGCGGGCTGCATCAGCATCGCGCAATCGAGGTCGAGCTTGCGCACTTCCGCGGTCATGAAGTCGACGAACGCGCGGATGCGCTTGGGCAGCTGCTGGCGGCTGAGATAGCAGAGGTAATGGCCGCCGTCGTCCGGCGACGCATCTTCGAGACAGACGACGAGCGCGCCCGCGCGCAACGCATCGCAGATCTCATAGGCGGGCAGCTGCGCGATGCCATCGCCGCGAAGCACGGCGTCGAGCACGAGCTCGGGATCGTTGAACGTCAGGTTCGCCGGCGGGGCGATGCTGCGCGCGCGGCCATCGACCTTGAACTCCCAGTCGCGCAGGTTTCCATTCGCAAGCCGCTGGTTGATGCACGCGTGCCGGGCGAGGTCGTCGATCGACGCCGGCAGGCCGCGGCTGCCTGCGTAGCCGGCCGAGGCGCAGACGAGCCGCTGCATCGGAATCAGCTGCCTGGCGATGATCTGGCTGTCGTCGAGCACGCCTTCACGGAATGCGACGTCGACGCGGCCGGTGACGAGATCGGCTTCGCGCTCGTCGAGCACGAGCTCGACGGCGACGTCGCCGTAGCGTGCGCGGAACGCCGCGATCAGCGGGGCGATGACCTTGCGGCCGAAGCCGAGCGGCGCGCTGGCGCGAACGAGACCGCGCGGCGGTCCTTCGCGAAGGTCGCGCATCTCTTCGAGCGCCTGCAGGATCCGCTCGACGCCGGGCCGGCAGTTCTCGAAGAAGAGCTCGCCCTCGCGCGTGAGCGCGGTTGCCCGCGTCGTGCGCTGGAAGAGTCGCGCGCCGAGCTGGCCTTCGAGCTTCTGCACGCTCCGGCTCACGGCCGAGCGCCCGATGACGAGCCGCTCGCCCGCGCGCGCGAAGCTGCCCTCCGTCGCGACCGCAATGAAGGCGACCACGCCGGCGTAGCTCGCCGAAAAACTCGACGTCAGCGCATCGTGGTGGTCAGGCGAAGCGTGGGATTGCGCGCGCATGAGCCGTGACGCCGGTGCGGTCCGAACGCACTCGTCGGCGGAATCGTATGCCGCGTTCGATAGGGTGTCCATGTCCTATGGACGTTTGAGGGCAGCGCGCTGTGACAGCGTGCTGCGCCGGCATTGATGTCGCGCGGCGAACACGGTGCCGCCGCGCGCACGTCTACTGATCGCGACCGCCGCGTCCTAGGCTTCGCCGCAAGCCCTCGGGCAATCCGTAACGCGTTCGTTAAACCGATCAGGAGCCAGCCATGACCCAGCGTGTCGACTACCAGCAGCAATCGCCCGACCTCTACCGCAAGTTCGCCGCGTTCAGCGCGCAGGTCGAGCACGCGTCGATCGAGGCTTCGATCCGGAACCTCGTGTTCCTTCGCGCCTCGCAGATCAACGGCTGCGCGTTCTGCGTCGACATGCACGTCAAGCAGGCGAGCATCCGCGGCGAGCGTCCGTTGCGCCTCCATCACGTCACGATCTGGCGCGAATCGCCGCTCTTCAATGCGCGCGAGCAGGCCGCGCTCGAATGGACCGAAGCGCTGACGCGGATCGCGCCGCACGGCGTTTCCGACGCGATCTACGCGCGCGTCCGCCAGCAGTTCACGGAGGGCGAGATCGCCGATCTCACGTTCGCGATCATGGCGATCAACGCATGGAACCGCGCGAACATCGCATTTCGAACCGTGCCGGGCTCGATCGACAGGATGTACGGCCTGGACAAGGCCAACCTCGAATGAGTCGCCTTCCGCCGACGCAAGGAGATCTCATGAAAATCGTCCGTCCCATCACTCTCGCCGCGCTCTTCTGCTGCGGCATCGCGGCTGGCGCCGATCCGTCCCCGAAACCGCCCGAGCCTGTCGTCACGACGCTGATGTCCGCGCCGATGCAGAACGCGCCCGGCAAGGAAGCCCTGCTGCTGACGGTCGAGTACCCGCCGGGCGGCGCCGATCCGGTGCACCGCCACGATGCCGAGGCGCTGGTCTACGTGCTCGAAGGCTCGATCGTCATGGGCGTCGCCGGCAGCGAGCCCGTGACGCTGAGCGCCGGCCAGACGTTCCATGAAGGCCCGGCCGACGTGCACACGATCGGACGCAATGCGAGCGATACGAAGCCCGCGAAGTTCGTCGTGTTCCTCGTCAAGGACATCGGCAAGCCGGCGCTGATTCCGGTCGACTGACCGGGGAGCGCGGCATCGGGCCGCACGCGGGGCAGCGACGCGCGTGCGAGAATGCGCGCATCGGCCCCGACGGGTGCGTGCGTGGAAGACCCGAGCCTCATCTTCAGCCGCCTGCAGCCGCGGATGCTCGGCACCGCGTACCGCATGCTCGGCTCGCTCGCCGAAGCCGAGGATGTCGTGCAGGACGTCTGGACGCCCTGGCACGACACC
>CALFNI010000389.1 GCA_937902695.1 uncultured Rhodanobacteraceae bacterium | reverse complement strand
GCTGCTGGAGCTCGAGCACCTTGTCATGCGCGTAGAAATCGCCTTCGCTCCACGGCACGTAGCGATCGAGGAACGTATCCGGAAACTGGCCGCCTTCGAAGACGGTCTTGCCGAGCCGGAAGCGCGCGCCGACCTTCCATTCGAGATGGATGTCGGCCGTGTTCGCCGCACGGCTGACCTCGACGCGGTGCCCGACGAGCTCGGCTTCGAGGTAGCCCGAGCCGAACAGCGCCGCCTGCACGCCGGCCTTGCTCTTTTCGTAGAGTGCGTGATCGAGCGGCTGGCCCTTCGCCGGCACGAACGCTGCGATCGCCTTCTGCACCGGGGCCTGGCCGTCGGCATCGCCGTCGAGCCTGATGTCGAGCGTCGCGATGCGGACGGGCTCGCCGGCGCTGACGTGCAGGGCGGCGACGTAATCGGCACCGTTCTCGCGCAGCTCGCCGGTCACTCCGGCGTGGTAATACCCGTAAGGCTCGAGCGCCGAACGGATCTGCGCGCCCGCATGCTCGTACAGACGGTGCGCCTGCGCGGCGGTGACGTCGCGCGTCGCGTACTGGCTGGCCTCGATGCCGGCGAGCGCGGCATCACGCAGCGATCCCTCGACGCCGTCGAGCTCAACCGTGATGTGCGCCGCCTCGGCGCTGCCGGCCGCGACGAGCCTGGCGGCGAGCAGCAGGCGAGCGATGCGGCGCTGGCGGGTCTCCCTGCCGTCTAACGTGCGCATGGCGCAGTTATAACAGGTGCGGCGTCGGACCCGCGTTAGGCGTGCCGGAATTCGCCGCGCAGCCGCGTTCGCTCAATGCGCCGGCATCGGACCGAGCTCGTCGTCGTAGGCCTTCGCAAGCCCGTCGGCGAGTTGTGCGAGCCCATCCATGCGCGCGATCAGCGACGCGGCGATGGCCTTCGCATCCTTGTCGCCGCCGGCGGGGATCGATGTCAGCTGATCGACAGCGGCGGCCTGGACGTGCAGGTAGTTGTCCTGCAGCTCGTAGATCTTCGCGACGTTCGTCATCCACTTGAAATCGATCGTCTGGGTCGCCTGCGTCGCGAGCGCCGCGCGCCACGCCGCCGCCGAAAGCAACGAGACGCCAAGATCGACGGTGAGCTCGTGCGCGGCCGCCGCCTTGCCGTCGATGGCATCGCGAAGCTGCCTGCGGATCTCGGCGAGATGCGGCCGCGCGGAATCGATCTCGAGGCGGTTCTCCGAGAGTTCGGCGCGGATCGCGGCGCGCACGGCCGCGCCGCGCTCGCGGAGCTCGCGCCGCTCGTTCCACTGGTTCAGCGCGAGCGCGAGCAGCAGCGCGAAGACGACCGACGCCGCCTCGATCAGGATCTCGGGGAGCCTTTCGGCAAGCCGCGTCGAGAGGCTGGCTTTCGGTTCGCTCAAGACCGGCATCCGTCGCGCCGACGGGCGCGTGGATGCCGAGTCTACCGGCTGCGTGCCGAAGGGTGGTTGCCGCCTCAGCGCGCTTTCGTCCTCGCCGGCGGCGCTACATCCCCATAGGTGACCGTCACGTTGTCGGCGCCGAGACGCCAGCACGCATCGAAGGTGAAATCGTCCGGATTGATCACGAAGAAGCGGATGCCGTCGACGTTCTGCATCAGGTCCTGCCACGTGTAGTTGAGCTCGGGCGGTGCATTGAGCTCCCAGCCGGCGGGCACGGCATCGGTGGAATCGCTCGGGATCGTGAAGCTCGCGTGGGTCCACGACGAGACATGCGGAACGCCGATCGACCACGGCCCCTCGATCGTATGCGCCTCGATGACGGCGCCGCCCGGATCGCTGTGCAGATCGATCAGCGCGAGCGAGAACTGGCTGCGCGAGGTGTAGACCGGGAAGCAGCCCGACAGGCGTTGCTGGAACGAGAGCGACGCCGCGTGCAGCGTCCCGCTCGCAAGCGCGGCGCGAAGGTCGGTGCCTTCGGGCGGGATCGAGGTCAGGTTCGGATGATCGGAGTAATAGGGCGTGCCGCTGTCGAGCCATGCGCCCGGATTGCCGCCGCTCATCTCGATGATGTAGGCGCCGCCGCCGTTGTTGGTCCAGCCCCACTGGTTCGGGTTCGTGCCGGATTCGAAGGTGTCGGTCACCTGCGCCGCCATCGATGCGGCGGGGACGAGCGCGAGAGCCATGACGGCGGGCAGCGTTTTCATGCGGTTCTCCGTTCAGCGGGTGGATGCCGGAGACATCCGGCGACCGCGAGAGCGTCCGTCCGGCGCGGTGCGAAGTCTTTCCATTTCGCTTCCACTTCCGTTTCGTGCGGTCAACCGGCGCGTTCCGGCGCCGTCAGCGCGCGGCGGTGGCGACCTCGCCCGCGCGCGGCGGGTCGCGCACGTCGTCCGGAATCGTGCGCTCGCCGGCGAGTGCGCGCGCCTGGGCGATCGCCTTCGACCATGGGCCCGGCTGGCCGAGCGCGTGGAAGAGTCGGACCTGCAGCAGCGCCGCGTCGTAATCGTGTTCGGCCCAGGGCGCGACGCGCCCGATGACGTCGCCGGCCTCGTGCAGGTCGCCGTGCGCGATCAGCCACGGACCGAACGAGGCCGAGACGGAGGCGACGTCGTACGGCTGGCCGCGCGCCTCGGCCAGCGCAAGGGCCTGCTCGTAGGCGGATTTCGTCGACGCATCGCCGCGCGCGGCAGCCCACTCGGCGATCGCGAGCGCCTGCACCGGATAGACGGGCCTTGAGAAATCGATCCAGGCCGCGGCGGGCGGTTGAGCCGGCGACTGCGACCGCATCGCGCGCTGATAGACGAGCGCGATCTCGGCGACGCCTTCGCCGAGATCGTCGCTCGGCGCCGGCATCGCGAGCGCACGCCTGGCCTCGGCGGCGGCGTTCGCGGTGTCGCCTTGCGCGAGCGCGAGGCGCGCGCGGAGCGCCGGCAGCCGCCGCGCGACGAACGCATTCGCGCCGACGGTGTCTGCCGGCAGCGTCGACAGGAGCGCGGCTGCGTCGCGGAAGCGTCCCAGCAGCAGAAACGCCTCGACGCGATCCTCGACGAGGTTGAGCCGCTGGTTCGGATCGGTGACACGCGAGACCAGCGCCCAGCTCCGATCGCTCGCGGCGAGCGCCTCGGCCGGCTGCAGCAGCACGATGTGGTTCGAGACGAGGCTTTCGAGCGTTTCCATGAGCTCGTTGATCGCGCCGCAGCGCTCGAACACCGCGGCTGCGCTTTCGAGATAGCCGAGCGCGGCCTGCGGGCGATCGCGCGTCATTTCGAGCGCGGCCTGATCGGTGTCGACGCGCGCGATCGCGAGCGTGTCGCCCGCCTCCTCGAGCTGCACGCGGGCCTGGCCGAGATCGGCGAGCGCCTCGGCGAAATCGCGGCGCATCGATCGCGAGACGCCGCGGCCGGTCAGCGCGCGGCCGGTCTCGGCGGCGTCGTTGCGGTCGGCGAGCAGCGCGAGGGCGTCGTCGTAGTCCTTCTCGGCACCGGCGTAGTTGTCCTGGCGGATGCGCACGGCGCCGCGGCCGTCGAGCACGCGCGCATGAAATGCGGCGTTGGCCGGATCCAGCGTCGCGGGCTCGGCGAGGAGCGACGTCAGCGACGCTTCGGCGCGCGCGTATTCGCCGGCGCGGAAGTCGACCATCGCGAGCCGGTAACCGAGCTCCGGTTCGGCGTGCGCAAGCGCGGGATCGCTGACGAGGATCGCACGCGCAGCATCAAGATCGTTGCTCAGCATCGCCGACTGCGCGCGCGCGAGGCGCTCGCCGACGCCGCTCGCATACGGCGGATCGGGCGGGCGCGTTCGACCGAGACGTCCGAGCAGGCGCGCGACGGATTCGCGCGCGGCGGCGAGCGCATCGGCATTCGTCGATTCGGCAGTGAGCTTCGTGCCGTCGTCGGCAACCGCCTCGAGCGACACGCGCCACGCGCCGGCGGCGTGTGCGATGTCGCCGTCGACGATCAGCGCGTTCGGCGCGACGCGGCGGATCGCCTTTGCGGTGTCGCTGCCCTCGGGCAGGTTCTGCAGCACGGCGACGGTGTTCTCGCTGGGCGGCACCGCGATGCCGCCCGCGCGCAGGCGCTCGGCGACGAGATCCATCGCGCCGAGGCGAAGCCACGTTTCGGTCGTGTCCGGCGCGACACGCATCGGCATCACGACGGCGCTCGCGTAGGGCGCGATCGCCAGCGCCGGCATGCGCGCGAGCCACGTGCGCGGGCTCCAGGCCATCGCGGCCGCGATCACGATCGCCGCCAGCGCGAGCAGCGCGGCGGCGACGCGCATCGTCGTTCGCGGCGCCCGTGTCGGCGCCGCGGCGGCATGTGGTTGCGGTGCGGGCGGTTGCGGATCCGCGGACAACGCCGGCGCGTGTGCCGGTGCGACGTCGCTTTCGCCGCCCACGGTGACATCCGCGACCCAGCGGTAGCCGAAGCGCGACACGGTCTTGATGACGTTCTGCGCCTGGCCGTCGTCGTCGACGGCGCGCCGCGCGCGGAGCACGGTCTGGCCGAGCTGGGTATCGGAGACGTCGACGCGCTCCCAGACCGCGGCGACGAGCTCGTCCTTGCCGACCGCGCGATCACGGTGTTCGATGAGGTAGGCCAGGCAATCGAATGCGCGCGGCGAGATCGCGACCGGCGTGTCCCCGCGCTTCAATTCGCGCGTGCTCGCGGTCAGCGTGAAATCGCCGAATCGGCAGGCCGGCATCATCGGTCAACGGTAGCCCGCGGCAGCGGGATTGGCGAGCGCCGTCGCGAAGCTGTCCGGGAGCGGACATCGCGCATCGACGCGCGCGCCGGCTTTCCGGCGGCGCGGCGCGTCACTTGCCGACAAATGCGAAAAGGTGACTGGGGGTTTTTCCGCAGCCGCGTCAAGACGGCGTGACGAACGGTGGGCGGACCCGGCAAATCGGCGTGAAAACGGCGCTGCGGGAGGGTGCTCCGAAGGTGGCCCGCCAATTGCAGCTACCGACATGTCGAACTCATCCTTATCGCAGTCGCCGTCATGAAATGCTTCGCGCTGGCTGGCTTCGCAGAAACCGAGCGTTCCGAAATGTCCCGCCTCCTGGCGCGCGCCGGGACGACGCTCGATGAGCCGTGGGTTCTGAACGACGGCAGCGAGCGCGCCGATCTCGTCATCATCGATCCCGAGCAATTCGCCGGTCGCGTCGCCCGCGTTCGCGCGCTGAACGAGCGCACGAATCTCGCGGTCGTCATCGATGCCGATGCCGAAACACCCGAAGCGTGGCTCGTGCTGCGCCGGCCGCTGTCGACCGAATCGCTCGTCGAGATGTTCAACCGCGCGAGCTGCTGCGATGGCACGGTCTCGTCGCGGCCACCCGCGAGCAATGACGCCGAGCAGCCGGAAAACGTCGCGGTCGAGGACGACACGC
>CALFNI010000388.1 GCA_937902695.1 uncultured Rhodanobacteraceae bacterium | reverse complement strand
CTTTTCCAGCTCGCGGTTGAGGGTGACGTTGAGCAGCAGCACCAGAAGGATCGGCCCCAGCAGCGGGCCGGTCAGGAACGCGCTCATCAGGGTGCGGCGGTCGCGCAGGTTTTCCTTCACCTCCTTCAGGAACACGGTGAGGAAGGCGCGGCTACGCTGCAATTTCGTGGGAACGGTATTCATGCGGCCAGGCCCTCGTCGCTACCGATGATCTTCACGAAGGCATCCTCCAGATTGGTTTCCCCGGTCTGCGCGCGCAGCGCGTCGGGCGTCTCATCAGCCACCACGCGACCACGCGCGATCACCACGATGCGGTCGCACAGCGCCGCCACCTCCTGCATGATGTGGCTGGAGAACAGCACGCAGCGGCCCTCGCCCTTGAGCTGCTGCATGAAGCGGCGCAGGCCGCGCGTGGCCATCACGTCGAGGCCGTTGGTGGGTTCGTCGAGAATCACGTTGCGCGGATCGTGGATCAGCGCGCGGGCGATCGCGGTCTTGACGCGCTGGCCCTGCGAGAAGCCCTCGGTGCGGCGGTCGAGGATGTCGCGCATCTCGAGCTCGGCGACGGCGGCCTACGACCGAGCGCGGATCGTCCGGGCGTCGAGCCCGTGCAGCTCACCGAAATAGGAGATGTTCTCGCGAGCGGTGAGGCGCTTGTACAGCCCGCGCGCGTCCGGCAGCACGCCGAGCCGGCGCCGCACCGCGGTCGGATCGGCCGCCGCGTCGATGCCGTCGACGCGCACGCTGCCCGCGTCGGGGTTCATCAGCGTGTAGAGCATGCGCAACGTCGTCGTCTTGCCGGCGCCGTTCGGGCCGAGCAGCCCGGTGATCTCGCCGTCGCGCGCGACGAAGCCGACGCCGTCGACCGCCTTGACCGCGCCGAACGCCTTGTGGAGGCCCGCCGCCTCGATCATGGCGCCGCTCCGTTATAGTCGATGAAGGCCGGCGTCGGGCCGAACTGCGCGATGCAGCCGGCGTCGAGGCCTTTCGCGTCGAGCGTCTCGACGAAGCGGCCGACGAGGCGCGGGAAGCAGCCGCGGCCCATGACGCTGTGGCCCTGCCCTGTCGCGACGAGCAGGCGCCCGTTCGACAGGTTCTTCACGATCGCCTCGCCGTAGCGCGGCGGCGTGACCGGGTCGAGCTCGCCTTCGAGCACGAGCACCGGCTTGTCGCTCTCGAGCGGCTCGTGGAAATCGGCCGGACGCGTGCCGCGCGGCCAGACCTCGCACTGCGCGCGGATCACGCGGATCAACGCGTCGCCGAGGATCAGCCGGGCGTCCTCGGGACGATCGGTCAGCCGATCGGCATCCTCGGCGCATATGACGGACAGCTGCATGCCGTTGCCCTGGAAATCGGAAAGATCGTCGTTGAGCACTTCGGCTTCTCCGACGAGCGGCGCGTAGTCGCCAGCGAGCGCGCGCGAGATCGAGAGCGGCAACAGTGCGCTCGTCTCGGCCGAGTAAGCGAACAGGCGCACGACCGAGGCGAGCGTAGGCGCATTCAACGTCTTCTTCTCGATCGCGAACGTGCGCGGCGCGTGCACGTCGAGCTCGACCGGCTTCGCCGCGAGCGCATCGCGGAGCTTGTAGAGATTCGCGTACGGATCGCCGAACGCCTTCGCGCAAGCCGGCGTCGCCGTGCACGCGGCGAACTGCGCCTTCAGCGCGTCGTCGAGATTGATCGCGAACTCGCTGCCGAGAATGAGCTCGGCCGGCACCGCGCTGTCGAGCACGAGGCTGCGCACGCCGTCGGGATGGCGGCGCGCGTATTCCTGCGCGACGCGCGTGCCGTACGAGACGCCGACGAGATCGAGCTCCGGCGCGCCGAGCGCCTGGCGTACCGCTTCGATGTCGCGGACGGCTGCGCTCGTCGTGTATTGCGCGGGATCGGCCGCCGCCTGCACTTCGGCCAGGCACGCGCGCGTCTGCTCGCGTACGCGTCCGAGGTCGAGCTCATTGACTTCGGCCGTGTCGACATCGGTCGGGCTCTCCTTGCACGAGAGCCGATGCGAGCTCCCCGTGCCGCGCTGGTCGAGCAGGATCAGGTTCCGGTGCTTGAGGAGCGGACCGAAGCCGGACTGCACGCGCGGATACGTCTCGGTCGCGGCCTGTCCCGGGCCGCCCGCGATGAAGACGACGAGATCGCGCTCGGCGACCTGCGCGTCGCTGCGGACGATCGCGAGCTTGAGGTCGATCTTGCGGCCGGCGGGCTTGTCCCAGTTCTCCGGCACCTGGAACGGCGTGCAGTAGGCGGCCGTCGTCTCGGTGGAATTGCGCTGACCGAGCTCGCACGGCGCGAACGCGAGCGTCCCGAGCGTGAACCCGCGCGTGTCGCGCGCTTCGACGAGGCGCTGGCCCGTGGTCGACGTCGCGACGGCGGCGTCCTTCGGCCTGATCCAGTGCACGGCGAGCGCGATCACGCCGATCGCGACGACGAGGACTCTCAGCAGCATTCGCCGGTTCATTGCGTCTCTTCCCTAAAGCGTTCGTAACGGCGCCGCGCGACACGCCTCGGCCAGCGCGGATCGTACCCGACCGCCGAAACGACTCCGCGCGGTGTCGCCGGGCGAACTCCTGCCGGGACGGAGCTCCGTACCCCGATCGGCATCGGAACGTCTTTATTCCCGAGAGGGTCGTTCCGGCGCATGCGCTTGTTTTCATTCGCCTACGGAAGGCCGTCTCAGGACGGATCGTCGGCTTTGAAACAGCCATGTTGCAGGGTTTTCCTCACCCCCTACGTCCGGAAGTGACGTGCCGGGGCCGCTTTGTGCAGAAAAAATGAGATTTTCTTCACAAGCTGAGGCCGGTCGGAAAGCGCCATTTTCCGGCACGCGTCGGAAACCCGACGCCAGGAACCGCAGACCCGAAAAGTGCCAAGCACGTCACATATCGACCTGCGTAGTCCGTGATGGCAATCACTGCGTCACAAGCCGACAACGGCCGAGCTTGGCATACCGCTTGCTCTCTCCCCTGTACCTGCAAACGTGCGATGTCGAACGGACCTCGATGCGCTCGCCAATTCAGGGACACCCACTCAACCAAATCCCAGGGGGGATACTGAAATGAGCATCAAGGCTATTGCTTGCGCTGTCCTGGTGACGTTTGGCCTCGCGTCCACCAGTGCTTTCGCCGCGACCGTGACCAACACGATGCCCGTGAAGATCACGATCCAGAATGCCTGCAACATTTCGACGACCGCGCCGACCACGCTCGACTTCGGCACGCAGGGTCCGCTCGTCGCGAACATCGACCAGACCTCGACGATCTCGGTGACCTGCACGACGGGCGCCGCATACAACGTCGGCCTCGACGGCGGCGGCGCGGGCAACATCAATGCGCGTCGCATGATCAACGGCACGAACACCGTCGGCTATCAGCTTTATTCGAACTCGGCCCGCACCACCGTGTGGGGCACGACCGTCGGCACCGATACCGTCGCCGGCAACGGCAACGGCACGTCGCAGACGCTGACCGTCTACGGCCGCGTTCCGCCGCAGACGACGCCGCCGGCGGCCGTGTACAACGACACGGTCAACGTGACCGTTACGTACTGAGCCGACGCGAGAGCCCCTGACATGCGCTCGCCACTGCCCATGCGGGGGCTAGCCCTCGCTTGCCTCCTCGCGGCCGCGTTCGACGCGTCCGCGAGCGGGCTGCAGATCGCACCCACCAGCCTCGAGATGGCCGCCGCGGGACCCGCGCAGGCGCTCTGGCTGACCAACTCCGGCGATCACGAGCTGCGCGCGCAGGTGCGTGCGTACAAGTGGTCGCAGGCCGGCGGCAAGGACGCGCTCGATCCGACGCAGGCGCTCGTCGCGAGTCCGCCGATGCTCGCGGTTCCGCCGGGCGGCCGCCAGCTCGTCCGCGTCATCCGGACGGGCCAGGACACCGCGGCCGGCGAGCAGACCTACCGCCTGCTCGTCGACGAGCTTCCGCTCGAAGCCGCGAAAGGCACCGGCGTTACGTACGTGCTGCGCTATTCGGTGCCGGTCTTCGTCGGCGCCAGCGGCACGCCTTCGCTGAAATGGTCCGGCACGCCGGGCCGCGACACACTGGAGCTCACGGTCAGCAATGCAGGCACCGCGCACGCGCAGATCCGCGACGTGGACCTCGTGCAGCCGGGCACGGCGCCGGTCGCGATCGTGCCGGGGCTTCTCGGCTACGTGCTGCCGGGCGCAACGATGCATTGGACGATCGCGCTGCCCGCCGGCGCGACCGCGACGAACGCCAGCCTAAAGGCCCTGGTCAATGGCGATGCAACCGACCAGACCCTCGCGCCTGGCGCTCTGTCTCGCTAGCGGCATCGTGCTGTGCGCGGCGACGCGTGACGGCGTCGCCGACGTGCCTGCCGCGAGCGCCGCCGACGCCGACGTGATCGGCACGTCCGCGATCGACGTGATCGCCGACGCGGGCGGCGCCGGCGCGGGTTCGGTGCTGTACCTCGAAGTCGTCATCAACGGCAACGAGACGCACAAGCTCGCCGCATTCACCCAGGTCGACGGCAAGCTGCGCGCGGGTGCCGAAACGCTGCGCCAGCTCGGCTTTCGCCTCTCCGAGCAGAGCGTCGCGAGCGTCGAGCTCGACGCGCTGCCCGGCGTCACGTACCACTACGACGAGGAACGCCAGCGCATCGAGTTCACGGCCGGCGAGCATGCGATCGATCTCGCGCGCAGCGTGCTGAATGCGCCGGAATCGCCGATCCCGAAGCCGACCGCGTCGACCGGCTTTCTGCTCAATTACGATCTCTACGGCACGCGCGACGACGCGTCGAACACCGGCCTCTCGACGTTCGCCGAAGCGCGCGCATTCGGCGGCTTCGGCGTCGTCAGCAATACGTGGCTCTCGCGCCTCGCCGATTCGCCCGGCAGCGACACGTACGCCGAATCCGCGCGGCTCGACACGACGTGGACACGCTCGTTCGTCGACTCGGCCACCGTCATGCGCGTCGGCGACACGATCTCGGGCAGTCTCTCCTGGTCGCGCGCGACGCATCTCGGCGGCTTCCAGCTGCAACGCGATTTCGCCCTGCAGCCCGACCTCATCACGTTTCCGATTCCGCAGTTCCTCGGTCAGGCGGCGGTGCCGTCGACGGTGGAGCTCTACGTCAACGGGTTGCGCCGCTACAGCGGCGATACGCCCGCGGGGCCGTTCCAGCTCGGCACGGTGCCGATCGTCAACGGCGCCGGCACGGCGCAGGTGGTGCTGACCGACGCGCTCGGCCGGCAGACCACGTACGACTTTCCGTTCTACACGTCGAGCGCGCTGCTCAGACAGGGCCTCGACGACTATTCGATCGACGTCGGCCTCGTGCGCCAGAACTATGGCGTCGCCTCGTTCGACTACGGCCACGATCCGGCCGCGAGCGGCGTCTATCGCCGCGGCATGACCGACTGGTTCACCGCCGAAGCGCACGCCGAGACGATTTCGGGCCTCGCCAACGGCGGTGCGGGCGGCGTGATGCAGATCGGCGACAACGGCGTCCTCACGGGTTCAGCCGCCTATTCGCAATGGCACGGCCGCGATGGACAGCAGGCCGAGCTTGGCTACAGCTGGCGCAACACCTGGCTCAATGTCGGCGTCGACAGCCTGCGCACGTTCGGCGATTACCGCGACGTCGCCTCGTCGTACGGGCCGCCGCCGGCGAAGCGCACTGATCGCGCGCTCGTCGGCGTTACCTACGCGCCGGCCGGCAGCTTCGGCGCGAACTACGTCGAGCTGACCTATCCGGGGCAGCCGCGCTCGCGCTTCGCAAGCGCGTTCTACTTCCGCTCATTCGGCTCGCGCTTTTCGCTCAGCCTCAACTACAACCAGAATCTCGAAGACCACAGCGACCGCACGATCTTCATGGGCCTTTCGGTGAGCTTCGGCTACGAATCGGCGAGCCTGTCGACGCAGCACGACAGCCGCGGCAACTTCGCCGCAGTCGACGTGAGCCGGCCGATCTCGCCCGACGGCGGCTACGGCTGGCACGTGCGCGCGCAGGAAGGCCAGGGTCTCGACGGCGGCCAGGCCGAGTTCGGCTATCGCGGCGATCGCGCGCAGACGCTCGTCGGCGCGCAAACGCTCGACGGCTCGACGCTCGGCTACGCTGAGCTGTCCGGCGCGCTGGTCTGGATGGACAGCCACCTCTTCGCCGCGCGGCGCATCGACGATGCGTTCGCGGTCGTCGCCACCGGCGTGCCGGACGTGCCGGTCACGCTCGAAAACCGCGTCATCGGCACTACCGATTCGAACGGCGACGTCCTCATCACGCCGCTCAATGCGTTCCAGAAGAACCGCGTCGCGATCGACCCGATGCTTCTCCCGCCCGATGCGCACATCGAGCGCGTCGACGATGAAGTCGTGCCGGCCGACCGCTCCGGCGTGCTGGTCAACTTCCGCGTCGAGCCGGTGCAGGCCGCTTCGGTCGTGCTGCACGACGCGAACGGCGAGCCGCTCGCGCTCGGCAGCGGCGTCGAGCTCAACGGCGACGCCGGCGCGGGCGCGCTCGTCGGCTACGACGGCGCCGTCTATCTCGAGAAACTGAAGCCGCATAACACGCTCGTCGTGCATGCGCCCGCCGGCGATTGCCGCGCGCGCTTCGATTACCGTTACGAAACCGGCAAGGTGCCGCTGGTCGGCCCGCTGGTCTGCAGCAAGGAATCGCCATGATCGCCGCACTTCGACTTCCGCTGGCGTTGCTCCTGCTTGCCAGCATCGCCCTCGTCTCGTTGGCCCGCGCACAGAACATCGATTGCTCGGCGACGATGACGAACGTCAGCTTCGGCAACGTCAATCCGCTGTCGAGCCAGACCGACGCGAACGCGACGTTGAACTACACCTGCTCGAACAGCGCGAACGGGACGCGCTACGCGACGGTCTGCTTCAGCATCGGCGACGGCGCGCAGGGTGCAGGCAACGCGAATCCGCGCCTGATGCAGGATGCGGCCGGCGACGATCTCTTCTTCCAGCTGTTCCAGAACGCGGCGCACACGACGGTCTGGGGCAGCTCGTTCTTCGGCGTCAACACGCCGGTCATGGTCAACGTCACGATCGCGAGACGCGGCTCGACGCAAGGCTCGGCGACGATGTACGGGCGCGTCGTCGGCGGCCAGACCACCGCGGTGCCGGGCGCGTACCAGGATGCGTTTTCGGGCAACCACACCGCGATCACGATCAACGAGAGCGGCACGGCGCCGCCCGGCACGTGCTCGACGTCGATCCTGGACCAGTTTCCGTTTACGGTGACCGCGACGGTGACGTCGCAATGCTCGGTGTCCGCATCGACGCTCGACTTCGGTGCGGTCGGCCTCCTGCTTGCGAACACCGACGGCACCTCGAACGTGACCGTGCAATGCGCGAGCGGCGCCGCCTATCAGGTCGGCCTCGACAATGGCCAGCACGCGAGCGGCACGACGCGGCGCATGCAGGGCCCGGGCGGCCTGGTCACGTACGAGCTCTACCGAAACCCCACGCGCACGCAGCGCTGGGGCTCGACGCTCAACACCGACACCGTGGCCGGCAGCGGCAACGGCAGCAGCCAGACGCTGACCGTCTACGGCCGCGTGCCGAACCAGACGACGCCGAGCGCCGGCACGTACAACGACACGATCACGGTGACCGTCACGTATTGAGGAGCGGCGCCGGCGCATCCGCGCGGCGTGCTCCGCTACGAGCTTGCGAGGCAAGGCGGGGTGTGAGGCAAGGCGCAGGCCCGCGATGTGGGCCGCTCGCATCCCCCTTCCTTGCAAGGCCTGACGTGCGTTTCCCTACTCCCGCTCCGCTTTTCCCCCTCTCCCGCTTGCGGGAGAGGGCTGGGGTGAGGGCACGCCTGTGGAAGCGCCTCGCGCTTTTGCCCTCACCCTACCCTCTCCCGCAAGCGGGAGAGGGGAAAGGAAACACGCGGGAGAGGGGAAAACCAATCAGCGCGAGGAAACGTATTTTTCGCGCCGAATGTGCGGCACGGGCAAGCCGGCCTCCTTCAGCATCGCGAACGCCTCGTCGACCATGTCCGGATTGCCGCAGAGGTACGCGATGTCGTTCGCGGCATTCGGCGAAAGCTCGCCGAGCGCGACCTGCACGCGGCCGTTGCGATCGTTCGGCCGCGGCACCGGGCGCGGAACGCGGCTGAAGCACGGGTGGAACGTGAAGCCCGGCGTTTCCTTCGCGAACGCCTCGAACTCCTCGCCGTAGAGGAGCTCCGATTCGTTGCGCGCGCCATAGACCAGCGCGAACGTGCATCCGCGCGCGGCGATCGCCTCCCTGATTTTCGGCAGCATCGCGCGGTACGGCGTGACGCCGGTGCCGGTCGCGACGAGCAGGTAACGCGTGTTCGTGTCCGCGTCCATGAGACAGAAGCGGCCGTACGGCCCGCTCGCATCGACGCTGCCGCCCTCTTCGAGGGTCGACAAAAGCGCCGTCGCGGCGCCGCCTTCGACATACGACACCGCGATCTCGACGCGCTCGACCGGCGCCGACGTGCCGTCGCCGATCGTCGCGACCGAATAGCTCCGCTTGGTCGGCTTGCCGTCCGAGTAGTGGAAATGGATCTGCAGGAACTGGCCGGGCACGAACGCGAACGGCTTGCCGTCGGCGCGCTCGAACGCCATGTGGCGCACGGCGGGCGCCAGCATGCGGCTTTCGGCGAGCTTGAGCGGGAAATGTTCGATCACGAGCCTGGTGTCGCGCGCGGCGTGAAGGTCTTGGGGAAACAGCCCGCTATAATAACAGGCAGCGCGCTCCGACCTCCCAGTCCCGTCCGATGACCCAAACACCTGCGCTCGACGTCGTCGAGCTGCGCAAAACCTATGCGAGCGGCGTCGAAGCCCTCAAAGGCGTCTCGCTCTCGGTACAGCCCGGCGATTTCTTCGCGTTGCTCGGCCCGAACGGCGCCGGCAAGTCGACGCTGATCGGCATCCTCTCCTCGCTCGTCAACGCGACCGGCGGCGAGGTGCGGATCTTCGGCACCTCGATCCGCACGCATCGCAGCGAAGCGATGCGCATGATCGGGCTCGTGCCGCAGGAGCTCAACTTCAACCAGTTCGAGAAACCGTTCGACATCTGCGTGAACCAGGCCGGCTTCTACGGCATCCCGCGCCGCATCGCGTGCGAGCGCGCCGAGCATCACCTGAAGCAGCTCCACATCTGGGACAAGGCCGAGCAGCCGGCGCGCACGATGTCGGGCGGCATGAAGCGGCGCCTGAT
>CALFNI010000387.1 GCA_937902695.1 uncultured Rhodanobacteraceae bacterium | reverse complement strand
TGCTGACCCGCGGCGGCGGATCGCTCGAAGACCTCTGGGCATTCAACGACGAAGCGGTCGCGCGCGCGATTCACGCGAGCGCGATTCCGGTCGTGTCGGCGATCGGCCACGAGATCGATTTCACGATCGCTGATTTCGTGGCGGATCTGCGCGCGCCGACGCCTTCGGCGGCGGCGGAGCTCCTCGTGCCCGACGCGGCCGATCTCGCGCGGCTTCTCGAACGCGATCGACGGCGCCTCGCGCAATGCATGGCGCGCAAGCTCCAGGCGCAACAGCAGGGCCTCGATCACGCATTCGCCCGCCTGCACGCGCAACGTCCGCAGGCGCGTCTCGCACGCGCACGCGAGCGCTCGCGTGCGCTCGAGCAGCAGCTTCGCTCGATCGGCGTTCGCGCGATCGCCATGCGCGCGCTCGGCATCGCGCGACTGCGCGCGCGGCTTGCCGCACAGGATCCGCTCGTGCGACTCGCGCGCCACGCGGAGCGCGCGCGCACGCTCGACGCCCGGCTTCGCGGTGCGCTCGCGCGCTCGGCCGAGCGCCGCGCGTTGCGGCTCGCCGAGCTCGCGCGCACGTTGAACGCGGTGAGTCCGCTCGCGACGCTCGATCGCGGCTACGCGATCCTGCTCGATCGCCGGTCCGGGCACGTCGTGCGTTCCGTGACGGGCGTAGCGGCGGATTCGAAGCTGCGTGCGCGCCTTGCCGACGGCGACGTCGATCTTCGCGTCGACCCGGACTGAGATCGCGGATTCTTGCCATGGCGCGCGTGCCGGCGTTGCATCGCGCGCGGATCCGTGCGTGCTTCAGCTCCCGCTTCAACGCATCCGCTAGCATGGACCGATCGCAACGATGACCTCGCCACGGAGTGCTCCGATGCTCGCGAAGACGTATCCGTACTACCTCGCCAACAGGGCCGAGCAGCCGAACACCGATCTCGCGGTGCTCGACAAGTATTCCGGCGACATCGCGACGCGCGTCGCGCTGGCCGACGCGAACGCCGTCGAGACGGCGATCGCCGCCGCGCTCGCTGCGGAGGCGCCGATGCGCGCCATGCCGCCGTTCGCGCGCCAGAAGGTGCTGCAGCACTGCGTCGCCCGCTTTCGCGAACGGCACGACGAGCTCGCGATGGCGCTCTGCGTCGAGGCCGGCAAGCCGATCAAGGATGCCGAGGGTGAAGTCACGCGCCTCGTCGACACGTTCGAAGTCGCGGCCGAGGAAGCGCTCCGCATCGACGGCGAGATCGTCAATCTCGAGATCTCCGAACGCGCAAAGGGCTACCGCGGTTTCATCCAGCGCGTGCCCATCGGCGCGTGCTCGTTCATTACGCCGTTCAATTTCCCGTTGAATCTCGTCGCTCACAAGGTCGCGCCGGCGATCGCCGCGGGCTGCCCGTTCGTATTGAAGCCGGCCGAAAAGACGCCGGTCGGCGCGCTGATCATCGGCGAAGTGCTTGCCGAGACCGGCCTCCCGCCGGGCGCGTTCTCGGTGCTGCCGTGCACGGTCGAGACCGCGGCGCCGCTGGTCGCGGACGATCGCATGAAGCTTCTTTCGTTCACCGGCGGCCAGGTCGGATGGACGCTCAAGGCGCAGGCGGGCCGCAAGAAGGTCGTGCTGGAGCTCGGCGGCAACGCGGCCGCGATCGTCGACGCCGATCAGCGCGAGCGGCTCGATCATGTCATCGAGCGCCTGATCTTCGGCAGCTACTACCAGTCGGGCCAGAGCTGCATCAAGGTGCAGCGGATCTATGTTCACGCGTCGCTCTACGACGAGGTGCGCAGGCGCTTCGTCGAAGCGACGAAGCAGCTCAAGGCCGGCGATCCGAAGCAGCGCGACGTGTTCCTCGGCCCGCTGATCGACGAGTCCGCAGCGAAGCGGCTCGAAAGCTGGATCGGCGAGGCGCGCGACGCCGGCGCGAAGGTTCTCTGCGGCGGCGGGCGAAAAGGCAACATGCTCGAAGCGACCGTGCTCGAGAATGTCCCGCGCGACGCGAAGATCAACGCGCTGGAAGCGTTCGGCCCGGTCACGCTGCTGGCGAAGTTCGCCGACTTCGACGAGGCGATCGCTGCCGTCAACGATTCCGACTTCGGCCTCCAGGCCGGCGTCTTCACCAACGATCTCACGCATGCGATGCGCGCGTGGGACGGCATCGTCGCCGGCGGCGTCATCGTCAACGACGTGCCGAGCTTTCGCGTCGACAACATGCCGTACGGCGGCGTGAAGCTATCGGGGCTCGGGCGCGAAGGGATCCGCTATGCGATCGAGGACATGACCGAACGCAGGCTCATGGTCATGCGCGGCGCCTGAGCGCGCGCATCATCGACGGGCGACGATCGCCCAACGCTCGTGATCGCGCCAGCGCCCGCCGATCTTGAGATAGCGCGGCGAGAATCCTTCCTTGCGGAATCCGCACGATTTCGCCAGCGCGATCGAGGCGCGGTTGCCGGGCTGGATGTTCGCTTCGAGCCGGTGCAGCTTCATCGTGCGGAACGCGTGCCGCACGATCGCCTCGAGCCCCTCGCGCATGTAGCCCTGCCCCGCGTGCGGCGCGAATGCGTAGTAGCCCGTGTAGGCGCTGCGAAGCGGGCCCATGACGACATTCGAGATCGTGATGACACCGACCAGCGCGCTGGTATCGCGGCGACGCACGGTGAATGCGTTCTGCTCCGGCTGCGACATGCGCGCGAGGTACGCCTCGAACTTAGCCGGCGTCGATGCCGGCGCGACCCACGGCGAGTGCAGCGCGCGGCTCCGGCGCGCGGCCGCGATGAACTCGACCTCGTCGAGCGGCGAGCGCCTGAGCAGCCGGATGCGCGATTTCACCGGTCCGCCGTCATCCGGGATTCGTCGCCG
>CALFNI010000386.1 GCA_937902695.1 uncultured Rhodanobacteraceae bacterium | reverse complement strand
CGCCGCCGCCCGCGAGGTGCAGCGTCGCAGTGATGCCGGCCTCGCGAAACGCCTTGCCGTAGCCTTCCGAGCCGCGGAAGTTCACCTGCAGCACGGCGTAGCCAAGACTCGCGATCAGCTGCACTTCGGGATCGAAACGCAGCGTGTCGCGCACGCCGATCGGCCCCCCGTGCGCGACCACGACCAGCGGGCTCGGCGTGCCGCCGTTCGCCTTCGGCAACGTGAGATACGCCTCGATCGGAAGTCCGTCGGCGCCCTTCGCATGGATGACGTGAGTCGGCGCGAGCGCGCGATCGTGCAGCCACGGATAGCCGTCGTCGAGCGGCGATGCCTGGTTCTTCGCAAGATCGAGATAGAAGTACGCCGCCGGCCGTGCCGCGCTTTCGACGCGGAGGATCACGTGGCGCCGCGCGTCGTCGTAGTCGGTGATCAGCACCGATTCGCCCGGAAACGCGCGCTGCACGCTCGCGCCGAGCCGCCTGCGGTCGTCGTCGAAGTATTCGCTGACGAGCGTGCCTTCGACGTAATACATCACGCCCACGGCGCGCTTCGCACGATCGACGAGCACGGCCTCGACGTCGACGCCGGGCTTGGAGAACAGCGTCGCGCGGATCGCGCCCGACAGGGGATCGAACGTGACGAGATCGCGCTGGCCGCGCTCGGCGTCGGCGAGGGCGTAGATGAGATCGCCCTCCGGCGCGAGCCCGACCGTCGTGACCGAATCCGGCACCGCGACCGCGCTGTACTTGCCGCCGACGCCGTAGAACAGCGTGCTCTTGTCGTCCTTCGGCGCAAACGCCGCGCGGAGCCTGCCGCTGCCGTCGGCGAACCAAGCCGTCGCATTCGGGACGCCGACGCCCAGATGCTCGCTCGCGACGGCGCCTTCGACCGATTTCCGGTTCGAGATGTCGAGACGGTCGACACGCAACGCGCCCGAGCTCGAGCGCGATGCGAAGAGCACGTGCGTCGGATCGGACGGCAGCGTATCGACGAAGTAGCCCGCGCGCGGCACGTTGAAGAGATCGGCGCGCGGATGCTGCGGATCCGGATCGGCGATCTGGACGACGCCGACGCTGTCCTGGACGGGGCCGTCGAAGCTCAGCAGCAGCGTGCGATCGCCTTTCCACTCGGCCTTGGCGATCGGCGAATCGATCCTGAGCAGACGCATGCTCGCGGCGTGCGCGAGGTTGATCAGGTCGAGGTTCCACGCCTTGTCGTCGCGGCTGATCTCCGCGACGAGATCGCCGGCGCCGTTGATGCGCATCTGCCGCACGCGACTCGGCCGGAACAGATCCTCGACGTCGATCGGCAGTTTCGCCGGCGGACTTTCCGCCGCGGCACCATCGGGTTTCGACAGGTCAAGCGCGCGGCCGCCGCGCTCGGCGCGATAGAAATCCGGAAACGGGTCCGGATAGATGCCAGCGTATTCGAAGCGCGTCGCATGGAGCGCCGGATGCGTCGTTTCCAGCCAGTCCATCGCGCGCAGGCCGCGGTTCGAAAGCCACCGGTAGGCATGCAGGATGCCGGCGGTGCGAAAGATCAGGTCGCCGGGATAGTTGACGATGCCCGACTTCACCTCGAAGTGGAACTCCGGATCGTCGTACAGCCGATAGAGGCCCGCGTGGTCGAAGTAGTACTCGCCCTCCGTCGCGACGTAGAGCTGCAAGGTCAGGCCGGGCTTGATGGCATTGATCACCTCCGCGCTCAGCGAGCCCTTGCGCTGGATGCGCAGGCTCTGCAGGCCGAAATCGGTATCGACGGCGACGAGCAGGAAGCCCTGGCCGGGCGCGAGCGTCGGCACGTCGCCGGGATCGACCTCGCGCAAGGCCGCTTGCGCGGCGCCGGTGAAGAAGAGCATCGCGACCAGCAACGACACGAGCCAACGCATCAGGCAGATCTCCCCGGACCTGTTTCGTTCGAACCGGATCGCTAGCGGCGCCGCTGCTCCGCGAGCGTCAACGCGACCTTGTCGCGAAGGTATACCGGTTGCACGCGATCCGCGGCAATGCCCCCGCCCGCGGCCGCGATCGGCAGCGCGATCCGTGCGACGTCGGCGGCCTGCGGATAGCGCGCGCCATCGGCCCAGCGCGGCGGCGACATGAGCACGGTTTCGAGCACCTCGCGGTAGCTCGACCAGCCGGTGCCGATGACGTTCAGCGCTTCCGAACGCGGCAATCGCAATGCATCGGCGCGTCCGACGGTTTCCTCGCCGAGGCTGTCGAGGTGTTCGCCGTTGCGACGGAACAGCCCTGCATAGACCTCGCCCATGCGGGCATCGATGACCGCCAGCACGTCCGCGCCGTCATCGGGCGCCTGCATCGCGAGCGCCGCGAGCGAGGATACCGGCACGACCGGAATGCCTAGCGCGAGCGCGATGCCCTGCGCGGCGGACACGGCGAGCCGCACCCCGGTGAAGGCGCCGGGACCGCGGCCGACCGCGAGCACGTCGAGATCGCGGCGCGCGAGGCCGGCTTCGGCGAGCACCTCCTCGCACATCGGCAGCAGCAGCTCCGCGTGGCGGCGCGGCGCCAGCTCGCTGCGCTCGAACAGGCGCGCGCCGGCGACGAGCGCGACGGAGCAGCACTCGGTCGCGGTTTCGATCGCGAGGAGGTTCATCGGGCAATTCTATCGGGTTGCGCCCTGCCGCCGTCGACTACGGCAGCTCGCCGGCCGAATGCGGATCAATCGAATACGGATAGGTCGTCGCCAGGAAGCCGGGCTGCGCCTCGACGCGCCCGATCCAGGCCACGACGCTCGGGAAATCGTCGAGCGGCAACGCCGCCTCGCGTGCGCGACTCGTGTACGCAAACAGCGCGATGTCCGCGATCGTGTACGCATCGCCGGCCA
>CALFNI010000385.1 GCA_937902695.1 uncultured Rhodanobacteraceae bacterium | reverse complement strand
GCGGGCTCGCCCGCCAACGCACGTCGGCTCACGAGGGCACCTCGTCGCAACTCTCCGATCGCGATTCAGCCACCATCGCCTTCGGCGATGTCCGCCCAGAGTCCCCCACTGGCCCTACGCAGACGATATCTCGCGCCCACCGCCGCGGCCTGCGCCTGGACGGCCGTCCTGGTTGCATCGAGCGATTGCCGCCGCGCAAGCAGCAGTGTCTGAAGATCTGCCTCGCCCAGCGCGTACGCGCGCTGCGTCAGGCGTACGTTTTCGTCCGCACGATGCGCAGCGGTGCGGGCGAGTTGCCAACTTTCCACGGTGCCGCGTGCTTCGACGATATCGACTTCACTTTCCGCGTCGACGCGCTGGCGCGTGCGCGATGCGGCGGCCTCGCCCTGATCCCGCATGCTGAGTGCCCGCGCCAGCTTTTGGCTGCGATAGGAACCCGGGAGGGGGACGCTGATGGTGATGCCGACGAGACGCTCGTTGCCGTAGGCCTCCGATGCACTGAAAGCACCGAGCGTCGGATCGGGGAAACGGTCCGCGCGCTCGCGCGCGACGGCGGTCTCCGCGTAGGCCTGTTCGGCATCGGCGATGCGCAATTCCGGACTTTGACCCAGCAAGTGCGCCTTGAGCGCCTGTGCGCTCTGCTCGATGGGCACCGGTTCGGACAAAGCGGGCGCCTCGGGCGGAACGTCGACGAAGCGTGCAGCCAGGCGAGCCCGGGCC
Organism: uncultured Rhodanobacteraceae bacterium; assembly: GCA_937902695.1. Taxonomy (GTDB): domain Bacteria; phylum Pseudomonadota; class Gammaproteobacteria; order Xanthomonadales; family Rhodanobacteraceae; genus Dokdonella_A. Next base: position 8,351 of record CALFNI010000385.1, on the reverse strand, counting down.
TCGGCTTCTTTCATGCGCGCTTCGCTGCGCACGCGTTCGACGTCGGCAACGTCGGCCTCGGCAAGGTTGAGGTCGAGCTTCGATGCATCGCCAGCCCTGACGCGCGTGTCCACCGCCGTCCGATTTGCCTCGGCGATCTCGGCCTGGCGATCGGCGAGGCGTCGTTCCTCGGCGGCTGCGCACCAATTCATCCAGAGATCGACCAGCTCGCGCAATGCTTGCCGTGCGGCGGCGACATAGCGAGCTTCGGCGACGGCGATCGTTCCTTCACCGAGCCGGGTGTCGAGCGCCCGCTTGCCCGGCAACCGGACGGTCCGTTCGATGCCCGCGTTCCATTCGCGCGATGTCCCACCTGCCTCGTATTGCCGGCGCTGGCCGGTGGCTTTGACGGTCCATTCGTTCGGTGAGGCGCGCAGCATCCCCGCTTCGTGATTTGCCGCGGAACGGCCGATGTCGGCTTCGCGGGCAGCCGGATCTGCGACCAGCCACCTCGATACTGCGTCGCGCGAGGGCAGGTCCGGAGGTAGAGCTTGGGACGCCGCGGCGGAGCTCGCGACGAAAAGCCCGAGCAGGAGTCCGGCTTTCATCGGCAGGCTCCTGCTTCGCCGACCGCCGTGACCCAGTAGCGGATTCCGGTGCCGGCAAAGTCGCGCGCGAGCAAACCCCGCAGTGTGTGCCACGCATCGGCGGTCAACACGATCTGGATAAGGAGGGCGCGCGCACGACCCAGAACCTGTTCGTTCGGATTCATCGCTCCATGCGCGATGCCGTGGCCGAACGTTGGCGTGCTGGTGAACATCTCGTCCGGAAACTCGATCGCCAGCCGATCGAGCAGCTTCTCCTCGACGTCGGGCGCACACAGGATCGAGCAGTTCAGGTCAGACACCGGCAACCTCCGACTTCGGCTGGCCGAAGCGCAGATAGAGAATGGGAAGAATCAGGAGCGTGAGTGCGGTCGCGGTGATCAGGCCTCCGATCACGACGATCGCGAGCGGGCGCTGTACTTCGGATCCCGGCCCCGTGGCGAACAGCAAGGGAACAAGGCCGAATGCCGTGATCGATGCGGTCATCAACACCGGTCGCAGCCGGCGCGCCGCGCCTTGCTTGACGCATTCCAGCAGCGGCAAGCCTTCTGCGTGAAGCTGGTTGAAGTAACTGACGAGAACGACACCGTTCAGTACCGCGATGCCGAGCAGCGCAATGAATCCGACCGAAGCCGGCACCGAGAGGTACTCACGCGCGACCCATAGGGCGACGATGCCGCCCACCAGCGCGAACGGAATGTTCGAGAGCACCAGCAGCGCCTGGCGAACCGAACCGAACGTCGAAAACAGGAGCACGAAGATAAGTGCCAGCGCGAGTGGAATCACCAGGCTCAATCGCGCGGACGCGCGCTGCTGATTCTCGAACTGGCCGCCGAAACTCAACTGATAGCCTGTCGGAAGCGGCACGGCCGCGGCGATTTTAGCCCTGGCCTCCTCGACGAAGCCGACGAGGTCGCGGCCGCTGACGTTGGCGATGACGACGCTGTAGCGGCTGCCGAGCTCTCGATCGATCTTGACCGGCCCGCCGGCGCGTTCGAGTTTCGCGACCGCCGACAACGGAACCTGGCTGTCGTCGGGTGTCGCGATGTGCAGCGCTCCGAACTCGGCCGGCGAAAGCCTGATCCGATCCGGCCCCCGGACGACCACCGGCACGCGCTGGTTGCCGTCGATGACCGTCCCGGCGCGCTGGCCTTCGACCTGCGTGCGCAGTGCGTCCTGGATGTCCTCCACATTCAGGCCGAAGCGTCCCGCGGCAAGACGGTCGACGACGATGCGCAGGTACTGCACGCCGTCGTTCTGCACGGTATAGACATCCAGGCTGCCCGCAATCTCCCTGACCACCCGTTCGATGCGTCGGGCGAGGTCGTCGAGTGTCGCGAGATCGCGGCCGAACACCTTGATTGCGACATCCCCTCGTACGCCGATGATCATTTCCGAGACACGCATCTCGATCGGTTGCGTAAAGCTGAACTTGATCGGCAAGTCGGCGAGCACCGCGCGGAGGTTTTCGATCAGGCCCGCCTTGCCGCCTGGACGCCACTCGTCAGGCGGCTTCAACACGAGAAACGTGTCCGTCTGGTTGAGGCCCATCGGATCGAGTCCGAGCTCGTCGGATCCCGCGCGTCCGACGACGCCGATGATCTCGGGCACCTTGCGCATCAGCTCGGCCTGGATGCGCGCATCGAGCGCCGCGGTCTGCTCGAGGCTTACCGACGGCAGCTTCTCGACGCCGACGATCACGTCGCCTTCGTCCATCGTCGGCATGAACGTCTTGCCGACCAGCAGGTAGATGCCGAACGAGATGACCAGCAAGGCACCCGCAGCGACAAGCAACGGCCGCGGGCGTGCGAGCGCCCGATCGAGCAGCGGCACATACCAGCCGTGCAACGTACGCGGAAGCCACGGCTCCGTGTGCGCGACCTGCGTCACCAGGTAGGAGGCGGCTACCGGGATGACCGTCAGCGACAGCAACAGCGAGCTCGCCAGTGCAAAGACGATTGCCAGCGCCACGGGGACGAATAGCTTCCCTTCCAGGCCGTGCAGCGTCAGCAATGGCAGGAACACGATCATGATGATGCCCATGCCCGCGGCGGTCGGCATGGCCACTTCGCGCACCGCGCGGAAAATCACATGAAGCCGCGGCAACCTGCCGGCGGTGGGATCGCGCGCGAGATGTTGGGTGATGTTCTCGACGACGACGACGGCCGCATCGACCAGAAGGCCGATCGCGATCGCAAGTCCGCCGAGACTCATCAGGTTCGCCGACATGCCGAATGCGCGCATCAAGATGAAGGTCGACAACGCAGCGAGCGGCAGAATGAGCGCCACGGTGAGGGCGGCGCGTACGTTGCCGAGGAACAGGCCGAGCAGAATCAGCACCAGCACTGTCGCTTCGAGCAACGCCGTCGACACCGTGCCGATGGCTTTCGTGACCAGTGCGGCGCGGTTGTAGAAGACCTTGATGCCGATTCCCTTCGGCAGGCTCGGCGCGAGTTCGGCGAGTTTCTTTTGGACCCCCTCCACGACCTCGCGTGCGTTGGCGCCGGCCAGGCCCAACACGAGGCCTTCGACCGCTTCGCCTTCGCCGTCCTGCGTAACGACGCCATAGCGCGTGAGGGAGCCCGTGCGCACGGTCGCGATGTCGCCGACGCGAACCGGCGCGCCGCTCCGGATCGCAACGACGATCGCGCGCAGGTCATCCTCGTTCCGCACGCTGCCTTCGCTTCGAACCAGCAGCGCTTCCTCGCCGTCGGCGAGACGGCCGGCGCCGTCGTCGCGGTTGTTTCGCTCGAGCTTTTCGCGCAGCGTCGCCGTGCTGAGGCCTGCAGCGGCCATCTTGGCCGGGTCTGGAATGACGTCGAACGTGCGTACCAGACCGCCGAGCGCGTTGACGTCGGCAACGCCGGGCACGGTGCGCAACGCGGGACGAATCGTCCAGTCGAGAACGCTGCGCCGTTCGGTCAGCGAATAGCCTTCGCCCTCGATCGTGAACATGAACATCTCGCCCAGCGGCGTCGTGATCGGCGCCATGCCGCCGTCGATCCCTGGCGGCAGATCGTCGGCGATACCGGCCAGGCGCTCGGCGACCTGCTGGCGCGCCCAGTAGATGTCGGTGCCGTCGTCGAAGTCGAGCGTCACATCGACGATGCCGTACTTCGACATCGAGCGCAGCATGCGTTGATGCGGAATACCGAGCATTTCGGTTTCGATCGGAATCGCGATGCGTGTCTCGACTTCCTCGGGCGTCATGCCCGGCGCCTTCATGATGATCTTGACCTGCACGCCGGAGGCGTCGGGAAACGCATCGATCGGCAGGCTCCGGAACGCCATCCACCCAATGCCCGCGAGGAGCGTTGCGGTCGCCAGCACGAACAAGCGTTGCGCGAGCGCAAAACGAATCAGCCGTTGCAGCATGTCATTCGTCCTCGGCGCCGCTTTCGCCGAGCCATGCAGCCTTCAGTGCGATCGTGCCTTTGACTGCGATCGCATCGCCGGCCGCGAGCGGACCCGCGACGCTTGCGCCGCCGGCGCTCTCGGCGATCACCGCGACGGCGCGCGCCTCGAAGCCGGCTCCCGTGCGGACGAACACGACGGTGCGATCATCCTGGTGTATGACCGCCGCGTTCGGCAGCGTCCACGCCGCGCCGGATGCCTTCAGCGGTACTTGCGCCTGCAGGAACTCCCCGGGGCGCAGCAGTCCGGCTCCGCGCGTGACGCTTGCTCTGAGTGTCGCCATCTGGGCGCCGCTGACCTGTGCGGACACGCTGAGCGGTCTGGCGCGAACATCGCGGCCGACCACGGCGATTTCTCCGTCGGGGTCCCACGCATCGGCTTGTGCGGCCGGAATGTCGACGTCCAACCAGAGCGTGCCCAGCTCGGCGAGTCGCAACAACGGGTCGGCCTCGGTGATCCGCTGTCCAGGCTTGACATCGATCGCGAGCACGGTCGCAGCGCGCGACGCACGAATCTCGAGGCGATCCTGAACCTGACCGGCAGCAATCCTGGCGATCGTCGCATCGTCCGCGCCGGCGAGGCGCAGCGCATCGCCGGCGTGCTGCTCGGTGGCGCGTGCGGTGCTCGCTGCGGATTCGGCTTCGATCACGCGGCGCTTGGGAATGATGCCTTCCGCGAACAGTCCCTTCTCGCGCGCCAGCGTGCCCGCTGCGAGGCGCGCCTGGTTGGTGGCTTCGAGGAGCTTGAGCTGCAGATCGCCAAACTCCGGACTGTTGATGCGGATCAGCGGTTGTCCGCGGACGACTTCAGCGTGATCCTCGACGAGAATCTGATCGACCATGCCGGCCACGGCCGCGCTGACGAGTTGCTCCTTGTCGCGTGGCAATACGGCGCGTGCGGGATAGGCGAGACCGGAGGCGCGCGCGGGCGTGTCTAGTTCTTGCAGCTCGATGCCGATGGCCTGCATCCGGGCCGCGGTCATGGCGATGTCGTCCGCCGCCTGCACGCAGCGCACCGAGATCAGAACGCAGACGGCGAAGCAGACGCATGGAAACCGCGAAGACCGGCGCGCTCCGTCGCGCGCCTCCCGGTTCCGCGCATTGATATCCGTCGAGACGCCGGCTGACGTCTTTGCAAAAAGCAGCATTTTTGCCATCTCCCACGATGCCTGTGACCGGACGCACGAATCCGTGCGTCAGAAGCAGCGCTCCAGCGAGCGCGAGCGAGGTCAGGCGATGGGAGGGCGAAGCGTCGTGCTTCGAGGCGCAAGAAGCGCGAGCGAGGAGATGGACGGCAGCGGAATCGACGCGAGAAGCGGTGCAATCGCCGTGCTGGCGTCGACCGCGAGCACCGCGCCGTGTGCACAGGCGCAGTGGCAGCCGGTCGATCCCGCGTGAAAGCAGGTATCGGCGCTATCGGATGCCGACGCGGAAAGCGCCGTGACCGAATCGACGGCACCGGCCGCTGCGACAGCGGATGCTGCAGCTCCGTCGCCCATGCAGGCGGTAGCCAACGCGGCCTTGGCCAGCACCACGAACGCGAACAACCATGCCGCTGCCGCGATGCGGCGGCGAAGACGGGTGATCAGCGGGGGCGCGGTGACGACCATGCGGCGCGTACCTTACCGATTGCGCCGATGTTAGACAATTGCATCGGGCGGGATGTCCGGTTCGATGCAGCGGGTTTCGCTGCAGCCTCGTCTCCCGCCGTGGTGCCCGTCAGTCGAAGCCATCCGCGAATATGTCGTCCGTCGGCGGCGTGGGCGGAGCCGACTGCAGGCCCGTCAACGGCAGCGTGCGCAGACGCGTTCCCGTCAGCGTCGCGTACGCGTTGGCGATCGCCGGCGCGATCGGCGGCACACCCGGCTCCCCTACGCCGCCGATGGGCGGCCCGCCCTGGATCACCTGCACGCTGACGACGGGCATGTCGCGCATGCGCAGCATCTTGTAGCCGTTGAAATTGCGCGGCGACACGACGCCGGCGGTGAACTTCATCTCGCCCCACAGCGCGGCCGTCATGCCTTGCGCGATCGCGCCCTGCAGCTGCGCTTCCACCGTATCCGGATTGATGCAGCGGCCGCAGTCGATCACGCACGCGACCTTGTGCACCTTGATCTGCAGCGGTGTCGCACCGGAGATCTCGACGACTTGCGCGACGACGCTGCCGAATGCGGCATGGAACGCGATGCCGCGCGCGTGGCCGCTCGGCAACGTCGTGCCCCAGCCGCCGAGCGTCGCCGCCGCGTCCAGCACCGCAAGCGATCGCGCATCGTTGGCGAGGAGCCGGCGCCGGAAGTCGACAGGATCCGTGCCGGCCAGCAGTGCCAGTTCGTCGATTGCGCTCTCGACCATGAACGCATTGATCGAATTGCCGACCGAGCGCCAGAATCCGACGGGCACGCCGGCGGTGTGGCGCGTGTACTCGACCTGCCGCGCGCCGAATGCGTACGCCTGCTCGATCGCGCCGTCGACGGCCTGCGAGTCGACGTCGTTCGGACCGATCCAGCCGCGCTGGAACAGGATCGATGGCGAGACGTTGCGGTACCACCACGCAACGACGTTGCCCGCGGCATCGAGACCCGCGCGCACGCGCACGAGCGCCATCGGCCGGTACTGATCGTTGGTGAAGTCCTGCTCGCGCGGCCACGTCAGCTTGACCGGCTGCCCGACCGCCATCGACACGCGGATGGCCTGCGACACGTAGTCGAGCTCGAACTTGCGGCCGAGACCGCCGCCCATGAACGTGCAGTGCACCGTGATCTGATCGGGTGCGAGCCCGGTGAGCGCGGCGGCCGTGAGCTGCACGAGGCCCGGGGCCTGCGTCGGCGCCCAGATTTCGCAACCGTTCGCCGTCACCGAAGCCGTGCAGTTCATCGATTCCAGCGTCGCGTGCGCAAGGTATGGCACGTCGTAGTAGAGATCGACCTGCTGCGCCGCGCCGGCAAGCGCTGTTGCGACATCGCCGTCGGTCTCCGCGATCGCGGTCGTCGGCGAGAAGATCAGCTCGCGCGCCTGCGCCGCGATCACCGCGTTGTCGAGGTCCGCCGAGGACGCCGGAATCGTCCACTGCACGTTGAGCTCTTGCGCGGCCTGCATCGCCGCGTACGTGTCGTTCGCGACGACTGCGACCGCGTTGTCGAGCGCGACCGCCGCGATGGCGCCCGGCGGCGCCGAGGGCGGGCTCGCGACGGTTCCGCCGAGCGTCGGGCAGTGCTTGATCACCGCATACACCATGCCCGGCACGATCACGTCGATGCCGAAGATCGCCGTGCCGTCGCATTTCGAAGGAATGTCGGGGCGCGGCACCGGCGTGCCGATCAGCCGGAGTTCGGAATCCGGCGTCAACGCCGGATTGGTCGGCGGCGTGCGGAGCGCGGCGCCCGCTGCGAGTTGCCCATAGGTGAGCACGGCGCTGTTCTGCGTGTTCACGACGGTGCCGTTGCCGGCCGCGCTGCAGACGCTCGGATCGACGCCCCACACGCTCGCGGCCTCGGCGATCAGCATGTCGCGCGCCGCGGCGCCCGCCGTGCGCAGCGCGTCGTAGTAGCCGCGCACGCTCATGCTGCCGCCGGTCAATTGAGCGCCGGTGCCCGGATTGACGAAGGCGGGATCGGGCGGCGCGATCGCACCGGTCACCTGCGCCCAGTCGACCATCAGATCCTCGGCGACGATCTGCGGCAGCGACGAAATGATGCCCTGGCCCATTTCCTGGCTGCCGACGTAAATCGTGATGCGGTTGTCGCTGCCGATCAGGATCCACGAATTGACGACCGCGTCCGCCGGTTGCGGCGGCGCACCGGCGGCGCGCGCGAGGCGCCCGACCAGCGGAAACGAAAAGCCGATCATCATGCCGCCGGCGGCGGCGCCGGAGACGAGGAAACGCCGCCGCGAGAGTCCGCCCGCGACGAGATCGCGCTCGGCCCGGGTCATGGCGCGTTCCTCAGGGCGGCCGCGGCGGAATGGATCGCCGCGCGAATGCGCTGGTACGTGCCGCAGGCGCAGATGTTGTCCATCGATTCGTCGATGTCGGCGTCGGTCGGATTGCCGTTCTGGCGCAGCAGCGCGGCGGCGGCCATCAGCATGCCCGACTGGCAGTAGCCGCATTGCGGCACCTGATGCGCGATCCACGCCTGCTGCAGCGGCGCCATCATCGTCGCCAGCCCTTCGATCGTCGTGATCTGGCGGCCCTGCGCTTCGCCGACGTCCATGTCGCACGAGCGCTCGTACTCGTTGTCGACGAGCACCGTGCAGGCGCCGCAGACTTCGATGCCGCACCCGTATTTCGTGCCGGTCATGCCGAGGTGATCGCGCAGGACCCAGAGCAGCGGCGTGGAAGGATCCACGTCGACCTGAT
>CALFNI010000384.1 GCA_937902695.1 uncultured Rhodanobacteraceae bacterium | reverse complement strand
GATCCGGGAACCACTTGATCAGCGTCGATACCGGCGAGATGTAGCCGATGCCGAGGCCGACGCCGCCGAGGATTCCCGTGCCGATCCAGATCAGCCAGAGCTGATGGATGTAGATGCCGAGTGCACCGAGCAGGAACCCGCCGGCCCAGCAGAGCGCCGCGACGAAACCGGCCTTGCGCGGCCCCACGCGCTCCAGCCAGCCGCCCCAGAGCGCCGCCGAGAGTCCGAGCACGACGATGAAAAGGGTGAACGTCATGCTGAGCATGCTGACCGACCAGTCGCAGGTCGACGTGAAGAGCTCGCCGATCCATGTCGTGCCGGCCGGACACGCGACGGCCTTGTCGATGCCGATCGCCCTCGACAGCGGCAGCCAGAACACGCTGAAGCCGTAGGCCATGCCGATGCACAGGTGAATGCACAGCGCAGCCGGAGGAACGAGCCAGCGATTGAAGCCGGCCGGTGCGATCGTGCGTTCCTTCGCGAGGATTCCCGTCGATGCTCCAGACGACGGTGCGACGCCGATATCGAGCGTTCCGCTCATTGTCCCCTCCGGGGGCTTGCGTGATGGATGGGTTGACATATAGGCTATGTAAAGCCTATTTAGAGTCGCCCATCTTCGGCTTTGCGGCCACTTTGCACCACGCAGCCGGATGGGGACAATAGGCTTCTCCTAGCATCTTTAAGAAGCGTTGCAAAACCAATGTTCAAGGTCGCCATCGATGCCCACTGGCAGCTGCGCCGCCAGGACGGCACGCCGCTCGTACCGCGCCTCACCGCGCTCCTGGTCGGAATCCAGCAGACCGGCACGCTGGCGGCCGCGTGCCGCATCGCCGGCCTGACGTACCGCTATGCGTGGGGTCTCCTTCGCGACGGCGAGCGTGCGTTCGGCCATCCGCTCGTCGCAAGCCAGCGCGGGCGCGGCGCGAAGCTGACCGCGCTCGGCGAGCGTCTCGCCTGGGCGGACCAGCGCATCGCCGCGCGCCTGACGCCGCTGCTCGAAAGCCTCGCGACCGAAGTCGAATCGGAAATCGAGCGTGCCCTCTCGGTGATCCAGCCCGTACTGCGCGTGCACGCGACGCACGGCTTCGCGGTCGAGACGCTGCGCCAGTTCCTCGCCGGCCGGCAGATTCCGATCGATCTCAAGTACCGCGATTCGGACGAAGCGCTGACCGCTTTCATCGATCGCCAGTGCGACGTCGTCGGCCTGCACCTGCCGATCGGCGAGCTCGAAAGCGAGGTCGCCGCTCATTACGCGCCGCGCATCCAGCACGACTGGACGCTGATCCATGTCGCGACGCGCCGGCCGGGCCTTGCGGTGGCGCGCGGCAATCCGAAGGGGATTCTCTCGCTCGCCGATCTCGCCCGCGACGGCGTCCGTTTCGTCAACCGCCAGAGCGGCTCGGGCACGCGCCTCCTGTTCGACCTGCTGCTGTCGCGCGCCGGCGTCGACACGCGCGCGATCGAAGGCTACGAAATCCTCGAATACACGCACGCGGCTGTCGCCGCGTATGTCGGCAGCGGCATGGCCGATGCGGGCTTCGGGCTCGAAGTGCCGGCGCGGCGCTTCGGCCTCGACTTCGTGCCGCTCGTCACCGAGCGCTATTTCTTTCTCTGTCGCAACGAGTTCCTCGCCGACCCGGCGATGCAGCAGTTCGAATCGGTGCTGCGCGACGCCGCGTTCCGCGCGCAGGTCGCGCAATTGCCCGGTTACGACCCGAGCGCCGCGGGCGATACCGAGCCCGCGCGCAATGCGTTTCCGCCGCCGGTGCGTTCGCGACGCAAGGCAGCGGCGATTGCCTGACCAACCCCCGTCGTTCCCGCGAAAGCGGGAACCTGGCGACTTCGATTCTTCGTTGAAGTCGAAGTCACTGGGTCCCCGCTTTCGCGGGGACGACGAGAGGCCCATCGTCATACGCGCGTAACCCGCACCCGGCTTAGTGGCCGCCGATGATGGAGCCCGCCGCATGACAGTCCGATGTCAATCGACCGCCCGATCGTTGCGGCGCCGCATCAACGGATGAGGCGCGGCACGACGCGATGCACATTGTCGACGTGACCTTGTTCTTCGCGCCGCACTCGGGCGGCGTGAAGCGGTATCTCCTCGCCAAGCGGCAGTATTTCGCGACGCAGAACGAGCTCAGGCACTCGCTCGTCGTGCCGGGCGCGCGCGATCGTTTCCGCGAGGGCATCGTCGAGCTCGGCGGCTTCCCGCAGCTCGTCGTGCCGGGCGGCTACCGCGTGCCGTTCCGCATCGATCGCTGGTCGCGCGTGCTCGGCGAGCTGAAGCCCGACGTGATCGAGGCGGCCGATCCGTATCACCTGCCGTGGGTCGTCCTCGGCGTCGCCGACCGGCTCGGCATTCCGGCCGTCGCGTTCGCGCACTCGGATCTCGCGCGCCTGTTCGCCGATCGCTTCGCGCCTTCGATCGGCCGCGCGACGGGCCTTTATCTAAGGCATCTCTACCGGCGCTTCGACTGCGTGCTCGCACCGAGCAGGCTGATCGCCGAGCGGCTCGGCGATCTCGGCATCGCCAATGTCGCGATCCAGCCGCTCGGCGTCGACGGCGCGATTTTTCATCCGTCGTGCGCCGATCCGTCGCTCCGCGACGAGCTCGGCCTCGCGCGCGACACGCGCCTCCTGATCTTCGCCGGCCGCATGGCGCGCGAGAAGGAAATCCCGCTGCTGGTCCGCGTGCTGCAGACGCTGGGCGCGCCGTATCACCTGCTGCTCGTCGGCGGCGAGCGGCGCGAAGCGCTCGCGGCGAACGTGACGATGCTCCCGTACGAAGAAGACCCGTCGCGGCTCGCGCGGCTCCTCGCGAGCAGCGACCTGCTGATTCATGCCGGCCGCCACGAAACGTTCGGCATGATCCTGATCGAAGCGATGGCGTGCGCGCTGCCCGTCGTCGCGGTGCGCTCGGGCGCGGTGACCGAGATCGTCGATGCAGACGTCGGCCGCGTCGCGACGCCGGACGATGCGCACTCGCTCGCCGACGCCGTCCGTTCGATCTTCGCCGGCGACCGCGCCGCGCTCGGCGCATGCGCGCGCGCGCGGGCCGAACGCGATTATCTCTGGCAGAACACGCTGCCGCGCCTCGTCGCGCGCTACGTCGATCTCGCGCGCGCGAAAGCGCGCGCAGGCGATGCGCCGGCGCTCGACGAAGCGGCCGAAGCGACATGACGCGCGCCGTCTGCATCGCCGTTCACGACGTCGCGCCGGCGACGTGGTCGCGATGCGAGGTGCTGCTCGATCTCCTGCAACGCCTCGGCAGGCCGCCGGCGACGCTGCTCGTCGTCCCCGATTACCACCATCGCGGCCGCGTCGAACGCGATCTCGCATTCGTCCGCGCGATCGATCGTCGCCTCGCCGGCGGTGACGAGATCGCGCTGCACGGCTACTACCATGTCGACGACGGACCCGCGCCCCACGCGCCGCTCGAATGGCTGACGCGCCGCGTGCTGACCGCGCGCGAAGGCGAGTTTGCGGCGTTGACCGAGCACGAGGCCGCGATCCGGCTCGAGGCCGGCCTTCGCGCATTCGCGCGATTGCAGTGGCCGGTCGGCGGCTTCGTCGCGCCCGCCTGGCTCCTCGGCGGCGGGGCGCGCGCCGCGCTCGCGAAAACGCATCTTCGCTACACGAGCACGCACGCGCACCTCGAAATCCTCGCCGACGGCCGCCGCATCGCCGCGCCCGCGATTTCGACGTCCGCGCGGAGCGCCGTGCGGCGCTGGGGGAGCCGCCAGTGGCTTCGCCTCGCGCGCGGCGCGCTGCGCAACGAACCGCTCGTCCGCGTCGCGCTGCACCCGTCGGACGTCGGCGATGCGCGCGTGCTCGACGCGTGGCAGGTCCTGCTGAAGGCGCTCCTCGACGACCGCGTCGCGCTGACGAAATCGGCCGCGATCGGGCGATCGCCGGCACGGGACGCCCAGGCGGCGCTGGCCGGCGCATGAAGGCGACGTGGCTCTGGCTGCTCGGCGCCACTGCGGTCCTCGGCGGCGCGATCGTGCCGCTCGCGCTCGGCGGACGCGATGCGCTCGCCGCCGCGAGCCACGTATCGCCGACGGCCGGCGCGGAACTCATCGGGCTCGCCCTCGCAAGCGCGATCGCGCGCGCGATCAAGTTGCGCCTGCTCGCGTTGCGTCTCGGCCAGCGCGTCGGCGTCGCGCGCGCGTTGATCACGTCGCTCGCGAGCGATGCCGCATTCCAGGCGACGCCGGCCGGCGCCGGCGGCTATCCGGCGACTGTCTTCCTCTTGCGTCGCGGCGGCGTGCCGATGCCGGCCGGCGTTGCGATGTGCGCGGCCGATCAGGCCCTCGACACGCTGTTCTTCGTGCTCGCGCTGCCGTTGGCCTGCGCGTTCGATCTGGGCGACGCGGTGCCCGAGTCCTGGCATGCGTTCGCGTGGGTTCCCGCGGCGGCCGTCGCGCTCGCCGCGCTGCTGATCGTCGGCGCATGGCGCTCGCATCGACGCTGGTGGCCGCGCCTGCGCCGCGCCGTGCTGCGCGTGCGCTGGCTCCGCCAGCGCCGCACCCGCCTTCGCGCGTTTCGGAATCATTTTCTCGACGATATCGCTCGCCTTCGCCGCGGCTCGCCGCTCGTGACGCTCGCGCTCGCATGCGCCGTCGCCGCGCAATGGACCGCGCGCTACGCCGCGCTCTGGCTCGCGCTCGCCGCGCTCGGCCATCCGCTGCATTTCGGCCTCGTGTTCGTCGCGCAGTCGGTCGCGCTGCACGCGGCGCAATGGACCGGCGTACCGGGCGGTGTCGGCGGCGGTGATGTTGCGCTCGCCGGCGCACTGTCGCCGTGGGCGCCCCTGGCGGTGCTGGGACCTGCGTTGCTGTTGTGGCGCCTTACGACGTTCCATGCCGTCCTGCTCGCCGGCGCCGTCGCATTCGCGTGCGATCGGCGCCGCATCGAACCGGCGATGATCGCGACTGCGGAAACCTGAGCGGTTATCGCGGCGCCGCGACGGGTCGCGACGGCAGATTGGCCGCCGCGAGCTTCTCGAAGCGCGGATCGCCGCGGAACGGATCCCACGACGGATCGATGCGCAGCTCAGCCGGCGTCGGGCCGCCGGGCTCCTTCAACAGGAGCTCGATGCCGGGTATGCCGCTGTCGCGATCGCCGGCCATCGCGGCCACCAGGATCTGCGTGCGTTCGGCCCACGGCCGGAAGATCGCGTCGTTCGAATAGAGCTCGACGGCGCGCTGCGCCTGTTTGCGCGCGTCCTCGTTGCGGCCGGCACCCGCATAGGCGAAGGCGAGATCGGCCGGAACGGCCGTGTCGTCGACATGATCCTTCAGCGATTCCACATGCGCTGCGGCGTCGGCGAACGTCTTGCGCGCCGCGTCCGCGCGGCCCGCGCGACGCTCGGCGAGGCCGAGATAGACGGCCGTGCGCGTGCGCCATCCTTCGAGCGCATCGTCGGAGCGCGCCAGCAGCGCTTTCGCTTCGGTGATCGCGTCTTCGTCGCGGTGCTGCACGAGGCGCAGGTAGACGTGCAGGACGCTGAGCGTCGGATCGACGTCGGCCTTCTGGACGGCCGGCTCCAGGACCCGTCCGGCCTCGTCCAGACGATCCTCGAGCACGTACGAGAGCGTCTTGTAGAACGTCGCCATGACGTCGTTCGGTTCGAGCGCGAGCGCGCGGTCGAGCCACTGGCGCGCTTCGTCGGAGCGGCGCAGGTTCGAATACGTTTCGCCCCCGATCACGACCATGAGCCCGGCATTGCGCGGATCGAGCGAGGCCGCCTGCTCGAGATGCACCAGTGCGCGGTCCCAGTGGCCTTGCCGGCGCTCGACGAGGCCGAGCGATTGGAGGGCGAAGTTGTTGTTGGGCCATTCCTTGACCGCAGCGCCGAACGCCTTCGCGGCCGCGTCGTAGTTGCGCAGGACCCGATACTGGTAGCCGCCCTGCGCGAGCTGCGTCTCCGGAAGCTCGGGTGCGAGCTGCACGGCCATGTCGGTCGCGTGCTTGACCGATTCGGGCGTGAAGCGCGATGGATCGACGCCGTTGAAATAGAGATAGCCCGAAAGCATCGAGATCTGCCCCCATGCCGGCGCGAATGCCGGATCGATGCGCACGGCTTCCTCGAAGGCATCGAGCTGCGCGCGAACGACCGCGTAACCGTAACCGGAACCGTCGAGCGCCCGGCCGCGCATGTAGGCCTCGAGCGCGGCGATGTTCTGCGTCGGCTTGTCCGTGACGGCCGCTTTCTCGGCACCGCTGAGCTTGGCGTTCAGCGCGTCCGCGATCGCGCCCGCGACTTCGCCTTCGACACCGAAGATGTCGTGGAGCTCGCGGTTGTAGGTCTCGGCCCAGAGATGCTCGTCGGTCGCGGCGCGGATCAGCTGCACGTTGACGTGCACGGCGTCGCCGGCCTTCTGCACACTGCCTTCGAGGATATTCGCGACGCCGAGCTGGCGCGCGATCTCGGGAAGATTGTCGGGGCTCGCCGCGTAGTGCTGCGTCGACGTGCGCGAGATCACTTTCAGCGCGCCGATCTTCGCCAGGCGCGTCAGGATCTCGTCCTGGATACCCTGCGCGAAGAACGCGTTGGCCTTGTCCTCCGAGAGGTTCTCGAAGGGCAACACCGCGATCGACTTGTCCGTGATCGCCGTCGTCGGCGCTGCCGCGCGCTGCGGAAAGAGGTAGCGCTGAGCGACGAGGAAGAGCACGGCGATCGCGAGCACGCCGATGATGACGAGGTTGAGCCGCCGCCCAGTCTCATGCGTGATCGATTCGGCCGGCTCGACGTCGCCCGTGCGCACGATGCCCTCGGGCGTCACCTCGTAGACCCACGACAGGATCAGCACGATCGGGAAGCCCGCGACGATCAGCAGCACGATCACGCGCAGCGCGAGCGGCGAGACGTCGAACAGCGGCAGCACCTGCGTCGCGATCTGCACGACGAGCCAGCCGACCACGGCGTAGGCCGCGCCGGCCTTGTAGACGTTACGACGCCTGAGTTCCGTGAAGAACGAACGCACACGCCCCCCGGCCTGGTGGCGATGCCGCGCATCGCCGCGTCGGCGCGATCATAGACGATCCCGTCCGTGTGCGACGGCGCTCGCGGCTCAGCCGTCGAAGCCGCCGGCGAATATCGCGTCGGGCAGCGGTCCGCCGAGCACGACGGCAGTGATGGGCGTCGATGTCCCCATGAGCCCGATCAGCGTCGTCGTGCCCGTCGAGACATCGACCGCGTAAAGCGCGTTCGTCCCGATGTCCGGATTGAACGCGAACAGCCACAGGCTGCTCGAACCCGGCGCGAACGCGAGCGTGTCGGAGTCGTCGAGCGGAAAGCCGATCGAGCCGATGTCGGTCGCGTCCGGATACAGCATCGCGAGATTGTCGTTGCCGCGGTCGAGCGCATAGACGGTGCCGTCCGGCGCGTAGACCATCGACTGCATGCAGCCATCCGCCGCGCCAATCAGTGTCGTGGCGCCGGTGACGAGATCGACGGCGTAGAGAACGGAGCTCGTACACGGCGATTGCGCGACCAGCGCGAAGGCAAGGCCCGTGTCGGGCGCGATGGCGAGGCTGACGTGCGACGCGTCGCTGATGCCTGCCAGCGCGCCCACTGGCGTCACGAGGCCGATCGCGGTGTCAATCCTGACGAGCGTGTACGTGTCGTCGATCGCGTATTCGGTCGCGTAGTCACCGTTCGCGAACGCGCCGGTCAGCAGGCCGTGTTCCATTTGCGACAGCACGACATCGCCGGGGAAGAGACGCACGTACTCGAAGCCGCCCTGCGGACCCGTCACCGAGGCGTAGCCGGTGCCATCGAACGTGCCTGCACGCGCCCCCACCGCGACCAGCGACGCGACCGAGAAGACGAAAGCCGGCAGGACACGGTTCATGACGCCACCCCGCTGCGTTCGGCGCCCGCATGACACGCCCGCGACCGCGCCGAGTCAAGCGCGTTTACATCGAGGATTTCGCGACGCCCGCGGCCTTCAGCAGCGCCGCGCGCTCGGGCCGTTTCACCGGCACGCCGCGCGCATCGCAACCGCCGAGCTTGCAGAGCTCGCCGCGGATCGTGTCGCTCGACTGCGCGATGACATGGAACAGCACGTTCTGCTCGAGCGAGCCGCGCACCGCGTCGGAGCCCGGGCCACGCGCGAATACGGCGACGTCCTCGCCCGAATGCGTTTCCGAGGAGAGCGGCATCGTCGATTCCTGCTCGTAGTCGGGCGCTTCGGTATCGACGTCGGCGAGCGCGGGACGGCCGTCCTTCGCCGGCGAATACGCGGTCGGTTTGTGCGGATAGTGCTTGGGGCCTTCAGGCTGCCGATCCGATGCGCCGGCGTAGCCGGGCCCGTTCGCGTAGCTCAGCGTCGCGTACGGGCGTCCGGTCGCGTCGCCGGCGAGCTTGCCGCTCGGCGCACCCTCGCCGCTCGAGCCGCGCACCTTGCCGAGGATCGGATTGCCGCGCGCGGGATAGCCGGCGAATGTCAGCGTGTGACTGTGGTCGGCCGTGACGAGGATCAGCGTATCCGCGGCGCTCGTCATGTCGACGGCCGCCTGCACGGCATGCGCGAACTCGATCGTCTCGGTCAGCGCGCGATACGCGTTGCCGGCGTGGTGGCCGTGGTCGATGCGGCCGCCCTCGACCATCAGGAAGAACCCCTTCGGATTCTTCCTGAGGATCGCAAGCGCGGTTCGCGTCATCTCCGACAGGCTCGGTTCGCCGGCCGGATCCTTCGCGCGCTCGGTTTCGTACTTCATGTGCTCGGGCTCGAAGAGGCCGAGGAGATGCGTCGTCCTGGCGGGATCGATCGCCTTGAGCTGCGTTTCGTTCCAGACGTAGGCGGCGCCGCCGCGCCGGCTCCACGCGGCGATCAGGTCGCGCCCGTCGAGGCGCTTGCCGGGGAGGCCCGGATATTCGGGATCGCGCTGGTCGGCCGGCATGAACTCGGTGCGGCCGCCGCCGAGCGCGACGTCGATGCCGCGTCCGAACGGAAACTCGACGAGCTGGCGCGCAAGATCGACACAATCCGGCCCGCGCTGCTTCTCGGGAATCTCCATGTCGGTTTCCCAGTCGCGGTCGGCGATGTGGCCGTAGGTCGCGGCCGGCGTGGCGTGCGTGATGCGCGTCGTCGTGACGACGCCGGTCGCCTGTCCCGCGACGGCCGCAAGCTCGAGCGCACTGACGGTTTCGTTGCCGCGGCCCGACGCGCAGTCGCCGCGTTCGGCGACCTGATCGACGCCGATGACGCCGGCGCGCGTCTTCACGCCCGACATGATCGCGGTCATCGTGCCGGCCGAGTCGGCCGTCTGGAAATCGGTCTCGTACGTGCGCGACAACGCGGTCGCCGGGAAATATTCGAACGAGAGCCGGTTCTCCTCGCCGGAGCCGATGAGCGGCTCCGGACTGTTCTAGCAGCCCCAGATGACCTCCGGTAGCAGCACATGATCCGCCTGGTGATGGTCGCCGCCGCGCTGATCGCGG
>CALFNI010000383.1 GCA_937902695.1 uncultured Rhodanobacteraceae bacterium | reverse complement strand
TGCGACGCTGCACGTTCTCGCCTCATCGTCCGACATTTACGCCTTCGCACGCCTGGCAGGTGCGCGTTTGGCGACCTTGCGCGCCGGCGCACGCTTGCGCACCGCCTTCCTCGGCGCGTCGTCGAGCACGATCCACGTCGGCGCGTGATCGCTCGCGCCCGGCCGCCCGCGCACCCACGTATCGACGCCCGCCGAGACGAGTCGGGGCGCCAGCGTCTCGTTCAGCAGCAGATGATCGATGCGCAAGCCTGAGTTGTGCTCCCAGTGCTGCCGGAAGTAATCCCAGAACGTATAGATGCGCTCATCCGGATGCAGCGCGCGGATCGAATCGGTCCAGCCCTGCGCGAGGAGACGCCGGTAGCACTCCCGACTCGCCGGCTGCAGCAGCGCGTCCTTCAGCCACGAGCGCGTGTTGTAGATGTCGAGATCGGTCGGGATGACGTTGTAGTCGCCCGCGAGCACGACCGCGTGACCGCTCTTCTGCAGCGTCGCCGCGTGCCGGATCAGCCGCTCGAACCAGGCGAGCTTGTAGTCGAACTTCGGCCCCGGCTGCGGGTTGCCGTTCGGAAGATAGAGACACGCGACGAGGAGACCGTCGACCGCCGCTTCGATGTAGCGGCCCTGCGTATCCTTGTCGTCGCCGGGGAGACCGCGCCGCACTTCGATCGGATCGGCGTCCTTCGCGAGGATGGCGACGCCGTTCCATGATTTCTGGCCGACGAACACCGCGCCGTAGCCCGCGTCGCGGAGCGCCTTGCGCGGAAATCCGGTGTCCTCGGCCTTGAGCTCCTGGAGGCACACGATGTCGGGCGACTCGCGCCCGAGCCACTCCAGCAGCTTGTCGAGGCGGCTCTTGATGCCGTTGCCGTTGTAGGTTGCGAGCTTCAGTCTTGCCATCGTCGGGCCGACGCGGTCGAGCGGCATTTATAACTGCGTTTGCGGGCCTTCGCGAAGCGGCGGTTGCGATCTCAGCCGCATATGGGCGTGATCCGCGCCTGAGCCTCGGTGCCGGCACGTCGCCCAGGGCGTTGATTTGGCCGTCCAAGCCCCCAAATCGGGAGTGCGTCGGTAACACTCCGCCGGCGCATTCAGAGTTGGTCCGTTTGGGACAGCCCTCGCCAAAAGCGGGGGCTTTTCTTTTTTCGGCCTGGGCAGCCGTCTCCGCGAAAGAATTGGGGCCATCTCAGGGTCGGCAACGTCAGCGCTGTCGAATTGGCAACGCCGCCGATGGCATCCTCGGCACCAATAGCCCGTCTGAACGGCCTATATTGCACGTTTCATGTGGGCAGCCGAAGCGCTGCGAAAAAGGGGACGCAAAATGTACGCTTCTCGGACCACCTTGCATCGCACTGCGCGGCGGCCGCTCGCGGCCGGCCTCTCGATCCTGTTCGCGGCGGCGACCGGCAGCGCGCCCGCGATCGCGCATGTCGATTCGATGCCGAAAGCGCGACAGGCCGCACCGGCGACAGCAGTCACGAACTGCGACGACGACGGCGCCGGCAGCCTTCGCGCGACGATCGCCGCCGCGGCGAGCGGCGACACGATCGACCTCAGCGCGCTGGCCTGCGCGAAGATATCGCTGACCACCGGCTACATCGACATCGTGCAGGATGATCTCACGCTGATCGGCCCCGGCGCATCGGCGCTCGCAATCGATGCGGGCTCGGTGTCGGGCGTGCTGCGCCACTCCGGCGCGGGCACGCTCTCGATCACGGGTCTCACGATCAGCGGCGGCTACTACTCGGGCGCGACGCCGCATGGCGGCTGCCTCTATTCGGCCGCCAACATCGAGCTGACCGGTTCGACCGTCGCGTCCTGCGAGGTCAGCGGCAGCGGCACGATGGCGCTCGGCGGCGGCATCTACACGCAGGGCGACCTCACGCTGGCGTCGAGCGTCGTTACGGAGAGCCTCGTGCGCGCGATCGGTGCGCCGGCGCACGGCGGCGGCCTCTACGTGCACGGCGATCTCGACGCCGCGTACAGCATGATCAGCCACAACTCGACGTACGCCGGCCCGATCAACGGCGGCGTCGGCGGCGGCGCGGTCGTCGCCGGCACGGCGCTGATCCGGCACTCGAAGTTCTATTACAACAGCGCGTACGCGGTCGGCGGCCTCTACACGTACGGCGACGTGACCGTCGATTCGTCGACGATCGCGCGCAACGGCGCGTCGCACTTCGCCGGCATGCGAGCGATCTTCACGAGCGGCAGCCCGACCGCGACGATCGTCAACTCGACGATTGCGAACAACCAGTCCGTCGCGACCGTGGGCGGCCTCAACCTGATCATCCCGACCACGATCTCGAACTCGACAATCGCGTTCAACGAAGCGTTCAACGGCCTCGCCGGCGTGCTGATGAGCAACTACACGCTCGATCTCGAGAGCACGATCATTGCCGGCAACATCGGCTTCAACGTGCCCGACGACTTCGCCGTCTATGGTCCGGTCGTCACGACGGGTGCGAACAACCTCGTCGTCGCGTCGTCGGCGCCGCTGCCGCCGGATACGATCCGGGACGATCCGCTGCTCGGCACGCTCGGCGACAACGGCGGGACGACGCAGACGATCGCGCTGCTGGCCGGCAGCCCCGCGATCGATGCCGGCAACGACGTCGCCAATCTCCCGTCGGATCAACGCGGCCTCGGCTTCCCGCGCGTCGCAGGCGCGCACGCCGACATCGGCGCGTTCGAGGTCGAGGGCAACGACGACATTTTCGCGAGCGGTTTCGACCGCTAGCGACTGCAAAATATCCTGAATAGGGCCGCATGGCCGCTTGCGACAGCGGCCGGCGACGCCATGTGCGTCGGATGAGCTTCGTCCGTCGTTGTCTCCGCACCGGCTTCGTTGCCGGCCTCGTCGTGCTCGCCGGCTGCGCCGCGCCGGGCCCGCCCGCGCCGGAGCGTCGCCCGGAAGACATCCGCGCCGAGATCGTCCGCCTGATGCCGGGCAGCGCGAAGGACCGCGAAGGCTGGGCCGGCGACATCGCATCCGCGTTCGACGCGCTCGACATCGACGCGAGCACCTCCAATCTCTGTGCCGCGATCGCCGTGATCGGGCAGGAATCGAACTTCGTCGCCGATCCGGCCGTGCCGGGCCTCGGCCGCATCGCGCGCGCCGAGATCGATCGCCGCGCCGGTCGGCATCACGTGCCGCAATTCGTCGTCGTGGCGGCGCTTTCGGTGCATTCGTCGAACGGCAAGAGCTATGCCGACCGCATCGCCTCCGTGCGCACCGAGCGCGAGCTCAGCCTCGTCTACGAGGATCTCATCGCGCGCGTGCCGCTCGGACGCCAGCTCTTCTCGGACGCCAATCCCGTCCACACCGGCGGACCGATGCAGGTCAGCGTCGCGTTCGCCGAAGACTACGCAAGCCGGCACTCGTATCCGTATGCGGTCGACGCCTCGATCCGCCGCGAGGTCTTCACGCGGCGCGGCGGCGTCTACTTCGGCGTCGCGCACCTTTTGGGCTACCCGGCCGACTACGACCGCATGATCTATCGCTTCGCCGATTACAACGCGGGCTTCTATGCGAGCCGCAACGCGGCATTCCAGAGCGCGCTCGCGATCGCATCGGGCCGGCGGCTTGCGCTGGACGGCGACCTGATCGCCTACGACGACGGCGGCGAGCCCGGCGCCACCGAGCTCGCCGTGCGCGCACTCGGGCGGCAGCTCGACCTCCCGGATGCAGACATCCGCCGCGCGCTCGAAAAAGGCGAGAGCGCCGATTTCGAAGAGACCGACGTGTACGGGCGCGTCTTCGCGCGCGCGCAGAAGATCGCGCACCGGAAGCTGCCGCAGGCGATGATTCCGGAGATCGCGCTCGAGAGCCCGAAGATCACGCGCAAGCTGACCACGGCGTGGTTCGCGAACCGCGTCGGCCAGCGCTATGCCGAGTGCCTCGCCCGCGGCGGCGCAAACTCCGCACGCTAGGAGGCTCGCCGCCCGCGATGGCCGTTGCGGGGTCGCTTCGTGCGCAACGGCACCGGCGCCCGACACGCCCGCTGCAATCCCTCCAGGCCGCGAAGCCCCAGGTCTTGACGGCTGTGCAACAATTGAGATCCCACGCGGCGTTTGCGGAGATCCCATGGCGGCGCAGCCTTCCGAACCGGTGCAGCCGACGCGCGAGCGGCTCTTCTACGCGCTCTGCGAAGCGGCCGAGCTCGAGCACACGCTGATGTGCACGTACCTCTACGCCGCCTTCAGCCTCAAATGCGAAGGCGAGGGCCTGAGTGCCGCCGAAGCCGGCGTGGTGTCGCGCTGGCGGCGCTCGATCCTCGACGTCGCGATCGACGAGATGGCCCATCTCGCGGCAGTCTGGAACATCACCTCGGCACTCGGCGGCGTGCCGTATTTCGGCCGCGACAATTTTCCGCTCAACGTCGGGCGCATGCCGGCCGGCATCGTCGTCAAGCTCGCGCCGTTCAACCCGGACACGCTGCAGCACTTCATCTATCTCGAGCGTCCGCACGATTCGGACGA
Organism: uncultured Rhodanobacteraceae bacterium; assembly: GCA_937902695.1. Classification (GTDB taxonomy): domain Bacteria; phylum Pseudomonadota; class Gammaproteobacteria; order Xanthomonadales; family Rhodanobacteraceae; genus Dokdonella_A. Next base: position 9,114 of record CALFNI010000383.1, on the reverse strand, counting down.
GCCCGAAGGCGACGGCTTCGCGCCCGAGCGAATCTACTCGCGCGGCTCGATGGTGCCGCTGCTGACGCCCATGCCGATCGACTACGACACCGTCGGCACGTTCTACGACACGCTCGGCCGGAACCTTCGCCGCTTCACCGAGACGATCGGCGAGAAGGCCGCGTTCTGCGGCGATCCCGGGCTGCAGCTTTCGCCCGCCGAGGTCGACCTCAAAGGCGTCGACCGCGTGATCTGCTCGAAGACCGCGCTCGCCGCGTTCGATGCGATCGTGGTGCAGGGCGAAGGCGCGCCCAAGCATGCGACCGACTCGCATTTTTCCCGCTTCTGCGCGATCCGCCAGGAATACCGGGCGCTGCGTGAGGCGAATCCGGCATTCACGCCCTCGTTTCCGTCCGCCCACAATCCGGTGCTGCGCACGCCGCCCCGGCCCGAAGGACGCGTCTGGATCGACAACGCGCAGGCGTCGGCCGTCGTCGATCTCGCGAACGCGGCGTATGCGCTGATGCTGCGCCTCATGGCGCACGCGTATTCGATCGTCGGTCCGAATCCGGAGAAGGCGTTCGTCGTCGATCTCGCGATCACGCTGATGCAGAGCGTGACGCTGCTCGGCGAGCGCGCCGCGCGCATGCCGGCCGGGCCGGCGAATCCCGGCTGCAATGCCGGCATGTCGTTCACGGCCTTGCGCGACGCCGCGCCGCTTCCGTCCGGCATGGGCGCGCGCCGCTTCTTCATCGAGCGGCTCAACGAGCTTGCGGGTGTCGCCCAGGGCCTGGTCGCGCGCGACCTGGACAAGCGCATGACCGGCGCGGCTGCGCGCATCGCCGATCTAGCCGCGCGCGCCGAGCGCGAGTTCGCCCGCATGGCGGCGGCGCCGGCGCCGGTGCGCGCAACGATCCCCGCCGCGGCCGCGCCCGTTGCGAAGGACGCGAACCCCACCGCGGACGGCGGGCAGCCCCGCACCGTCGATGGCGTCGAGGAGATCGAAGCGAAGGACATGACGCTGCTGTACGAAGGCAAGCGCTGCATCCACTCGCGCTTCTGCGTCACGTACGGGCCGAAGGCGTTCCTCGCGAACGTGCCGGGCCCGTGGATCCTTCCGGACCGCATGCCGGTCGAAGATGTCGTCGAGATCGCGCACGCGTGTCCTTCCGGCGCGATCCGCTATCGCCGCAAGGACGGCCATGCCGACGAGCAGGCGCCGCCGGTCAACCTGCTCTCGACGCGCGAGAACGGCCCGTACGCGGTGCGCGCGGACATGCTGCTCGACGGCAAGCCGATCGGCTATCGGGCAACGCTGTGCCGTTGCGGCGCGTCGAAGAACAAGCCGTTCTGCGACCAGTCGCACAAGGAGATCGGATTCGCCGCGACCGGCGAGCCCGAGAGCGGCAAGACGGACATGCTCGCCGTGCGCGACGGCGAGCTCGCGATCGACCCCGAGCGCGACGGGCCCTACAAGGTGCGCGGCAATCTCGAGATCATCAGCGGCACCGGGCGCGTCGTCGCGCGCGTGCAGACTGCGCGCCTGTGCCGCTGCGGCCACAGCAACACCAAGCCATTCTGCGACAACAGCCATCTGCGCGTCGGCTTCCGTAGCTGAGCGCGTGCGGCGATCAACCCTGGAGCTCCGCGCGACGCTCGCGGCTGCGCGCGCGAGCAGGCGCGAAGAGGCGCATGCAGCGTTGCACCGTCGGGCGATCGACCGGCTTGCCCGGAGCGGGCGACCAGAGCGCGATCTCGAAGCCGCCGGCGCGCGGCGTCACGAACCGGCGCAGGACGAGTCTCATGGCGAGACGATTCCGGGCCGGGAGATCGCAGCGAGTTGCTTCGACGTCTTGCCGCGCATGAGCGATCCTCCGTGACGATGCCGCGAGACTAAGTCGACCGAGCTGAACCTCGAGCCACTCGTCGGCCGTGCCTGTTAATCTTCGACCGATCCGGGAGAACGCCATGGCGATTCCTGATGCAGCATCGAACAGCGTCGTGCGGATACGATCGACGCATGACGTCGGCGCGACGGTCGAACGGCTCGTCGCGCTGATCGCGCAACATGGCCTGCGCCTGTTCGCGCGCATCGATTTCGCCGCCGACGCCGCCGCGGAAGGTCTTGCGCTTCGCCCGGAGCAGCTCGTGATCTTCGGCAATCCGAGCAGCGGGACGCCTCTCCTCGCCGCGTCGCCGACGGTCGGCCTCGATCTGCCGCTGAAAGCGCTCGTCTGGGAAGACGCCGACGGCGCGACCTGGATCGCGCACAACGATCCGGCCTACATCGCAAGCCGCCACGCGCTGCCCGATGCGCTCGAACGGAACATCATGGGCGCTGCCGCGCTGATCGCGGCGGCCGCCGCCGCGTCGCGCGGCTAACCGGTGCGCAGTACTGGTCGCGGCGCGCGCAGCGCGTCGAGAATGAGCTCGCGCGTGGCGGGCTTGGTCAGGAACTCGTTGAAGCCCGCGTCGAATGCCTTCTTGCGCAGTTCCCACGAGCCGCGTCCCGTCATGGCGACGAGGCGGAGCGACTTCGACGCCTCGCGCGCGCGGAGCTGCCGCGCGACCTGCAGGCCGTTCAGCTCCGGCATGTTGAGGTCGAGCAGCACGGCGTCGGGTTCCATCTGCACGCAGAGCGCGAGCGCCTCGTCGCCGTCGGTGCAGGCGTGGACGTCGATATTCGCGGATGTCAGGAGGTCGACCACGGCCGCACGAATGAGCTCGTCGTCGTCCGCGTAAACCACCGTGAATCGCCGTGTCTCCATGCGCCCGCACGTTCGCAAGAACACCGTGTCCGCGGCAAGCCGGCTCGTCGCGCAATCGCGAATCCGTCACGAAGATTCCGCGGATTTCACGTTTTCATAAGATTGCCTTGAGGGATTTTCCCCGGTACCGGCGAGAGTCGATCGACGCCGCGCCGAAAGGCGAATGGCGAGGCTCCCGGGCATGGACTTCTCCGAGCTTTCGCTTCCGCAGAAGGTCGCCGCGTACGAGCTCTCGCTGCGCGCCGCGCAGGACGAGACGCGCGCGCTGCGCGCGCTCGTCGCGGCGCTGGGTCGGCGTGATCACGTCGCCGGTCGACTCGCCGGACTACGAGTCAACGCTCGCGACGCTGCGCGCAGAGCGCATGCGCATCTGACGCGCACGCGGCCCGACTCGCGCCGCATGCGCCGTCGCCGGTACGATATCGGCGACGCCGTACGAGGACGCGACCGATGGATTCGCACGAAGAGAACGAGCCTTCCGAGCCCGCGCGCGAGCGCAGCGAGAGCAGGCGCGCGCGGATCACGGAGCTCGGCAGCATCGTCGCCCTCGCCACCAGCTTTCTCGCGCTGTCGCTCAGCGCCTATCAGGCGCGGCTCATGAACGAGCAGACCCGTCTCATGCAGAGCCAGTCGCGCGCGAGCGTCTGGCCGTACGTGTCGATCGGCTACGCGATCGACGATGCGGGCGAAAGCCGCGGCTACACGTGGCAGATCGGCAACGACGGCGTCGGGCCGGCGCGCATCGAAAGCGTCGAGGTGACGCTCGACGGCAAACCCGTGCACCACTGGCGCGAACTGTTTCGCGCGCTCCTGGGCGACGTCGCCGTCCCGGCGACCTACAGTCAGATCTACGGCCGCGTGCTGCCGCCGAGCACGAACCGCGAGACGACGATCGATGCGCTGCACCTGACCGACATGGCGCAGGCGAGGGCGTTCTTCGCGGCGCAGGATCGCATCGACATGACGATCTGCTACTGCTCGGTCTACGACGACTTTGGATCGCGAGAAAGCAAGATCCGAACGTGCAGCCGGCATCGCGCTGCGAGAGATCGGGCGAGCAATTCGAAGAGAAGCTCTAGGCGCTTCATCCGTCGCGTGCTCTCGTCGGTTCCGCACGATCGGATGCGCTTCGTTCCCCGCGCGCACCGGAGGCTGCCATCCTGCCGAGCCGCGAAGCGCAGCCGCTCAGGCGGCAGCGCGTGCCACGATCAGCATCGAATCGCCCTTGCCGAACAGCTGCGATGTCGGCGACACGGAGCCGGCGATGACCCAGGCGACGACGCCGCCGACGCCGCGCACCAGGCGGCGCATCACGCGCACGGGCGTCGGGACGCGCGGCCGCGTGGAGGCGGTTCCGGTCGCCGTTCCGGACTCCGCCGCGCCCGGCATCGCGGGCGCGACGGTGCCGCGCCGCCCCGTGCCCTTCAGCGCGTCGACGATCGAGTCCTCGAGCGCACCCACCGAGAAGTCGAGCGGGATCTGCGTCGTGCGGCCGTCGATGACCGCGAAGCCGCTGCGCTCCAGTGCCGCGGACATCGTGCGCATGCCGAACTGGTAGATATGGCCGGGCGGCCCCGGATGATCCCAGGCGCCGAACGGCCGGGCGAGGATCCGATAGGTGAGACGCGGGAAGAATCCATCGACGTTCGGCGTCGTGATCATGACGATGCCGCCGGGTGCCAGCAGCGTGCGGACCGCCTGCAGCGCCCGCATCGGCGAGGGCATGTGTTCGATGCAATCGAACATGGTGATGACGTCGAAGCTGCCGGGCGCGAAGCCATGGTCGTCGAGCGTTGCAACCTTGGCATCGAAGCCGCGCGACTTCGAGTAACCGATCGCCGGCGCGCTGACATCGATGCCGGAGACTTTCCATCCCGCCTCCTGCGCGACGCTCATGAACCAGCCCGCGCTGCACCCCACGTCGAGCAGCGCGCCGCGCGTCGGATGCAGCCGGTTGATGAGCTCGAGGCGCGCCTGCGCCTCGGGGCGCCACGATTCGTCGTTCGCACGCGTCACCTGGTGCTCGAAGAACGAGCCGACCTCGTATTGCGCGGACAGCGCCTCGAGCTTGGGTCGCGGGTTGACGTAGACGAGCGAGCAGTTGCGGCAGCGAACCACGTGGAAGCCGAGCTTGACGACGAGGAGTTCCGCATCGTCGTGATTGCAGAGATCGCAGGCAACGGATTCGAGAGAGAGTGGCGCAGCCATTATCGAGGTCGTCCGCGGGGCTCGGACCTATTTTAGGCAGAAAAATAAGGCCGTTTCACGCGGCACTGCGTTCCGCGGACGCCGGTGCACCTCGAAAGAGGCGCTCGCGCGAGTTGGAGCCTTCGGCGGTCGAAGGCAAACATCAGCGAATGTCGCGTGGTGCCGAAGGTGGGAATCGAACCCACACTCTGTCGCCAGAACCGGATTTTGAGTCCGGCGCGTCTACCAGTTCCGCCACTTCGGCTCGTGCGGTACGGCCGCTCGCGCGGCTGCGCGGGGACCGTCGGGGCCGCGAAGTATAGTTCACGGGCCGGCTCCTGCGTATTCGCGCCGTTCGGGGGATTCAACGCATCTTCACCCGCTCCGTGAATAGTGCGTGCTGCGCGGACGATCGGGCGAGGACGATGGACCTCAAGAGCGGTTACCCCTACTGGACGGTCAGGGACGGGCTCGTCGCTGCGTTCCCGCCGCTCGACAGCGATATCGAGTGCGATGTCGCCGTGATCGGCGCCGGCATCACCGGGGCACTGATCGCGCGCGAGCTGGCCGATGCCGGCCTCGACGTCGTCGTGCTCGACAAGCGCGACGCGGGCTGGGGAAGCACGGCGGCGAGCACGGCGCTGATCCAGTACGAGATCGATCCCGGCCTCGTCGGCATCGCGGGCCGCTACGGCGAGCGCAAGGCCGTGGCGATGCTGAAGGCATGCGAGGTCGCGATCGACGAGCTCGGCGACATCGCGCGGCGCGTGCCGGGCTCGGCGTATCGACGCGCCGAGAGCCTCTACTACGCGAGCTGGCCCTGGCATGCAGGCGCCGTTCGCGAGGAAGGCGAGCGACGCGTCGCGCACGGATTCTCGCTCGACATTCTCGAGCGCGACGCGCTTCGCGAACGCTTCGGCATCGATGCATCGGCCGCGCTGCTGACGCACGTCGCGGCCGAGATCGATCCGTACCGCACCGCGCTCGGCATCCTGCAAGCGCTCGCGCGCAAGGGCACCGGCGTCTTCGATCGCACCGAGGTCACCGCGATCGAGGCGGGCAGCCGCCGCGTCGTCGTGCGCACCGATCGCCAGGCGAGCGTCGCCTGCGCGCACGTCGTCGTCGCCGGCGGCTACGAATCGGCGACGTTCCTGCGCCAGCGTGTCGCACGCGATCACTCGTCATATGTGCTGGTGACCGAGCCCATCGCGCATCTCCCGGCGTGGGCGCGGCGCACGCTGGTCTGGGAATCGCGGCGGCCGTATCTCTACATGCGCAGCGCCGGCGATTCGCGGCTGATCGTCGGCGGCGAGGACGATCGCGTCGATATCCCGGCGAAGCGCGATCGAGCCGTGCCGCGGAAGGCTGCGCGGCTCCTCCGGAAGCTCCGGAAGCTGCTCGCGCGCGACGACATCGAAACCGGCTTCTCCTGGGCCGGCACGTTCGCCGAGACCGACGACGGCCTGCCGTTCTTCGGACCGCATCCGGAGCGCGGCCCGCGCGTGCATTTCGCGATGGCGTACGGAGGCAACGGCATCGCCTACAGCGTCGTCGGCGCGAAGCTCATCCGGAAGAGGATCCTGCGCGAGTCGCATCCGCTCGCGCGTTTCCTTTCGTTCGAGCGCCTTCGCTGAGCGGCACTGCCGGCGTGCCCGGCAAGCGATCGCTCAGTGCGTGCGATCCAGCGAAAGCTGGCGCTGGTCGCGCGCATACCAGCCGTCGCCGTTCGGCCGGAACACGGCGCACGACGTCATCGCGCCGCGATAGATGTGCAGCGACACCGCGATCGCCTCATCGCTCGGATTCAGGATGGTGTGGTACTCGTGCGGCGGAATCAGGCTGCCGGCCGAGCCCGGCCCCGCGTTCATCGTGCCGCGCGGCTCGAAGCGGTATTTCCCGTCGCGCTGCTCGACGAGCTCGTACGGCGTGATCTCGAGCGTGCCGGCCCAGACGCCCTCGACGCACCACATGCCGGCGTGATCATGGATCGGCGTGCCCTGGCCGGGGCCCCGGGTCATCGCGATGCCGCTGTAGTCTAGATCCTCGCTGCGATAGAGCTCGCGCCGCGCGTAGTGATCGCTGGCGCGCTCGAAGCAGCAGTCGGGCAATGCGACGTCTTTTGCGCGCATGAGGCGGCACAGCGTCGTGCGCAGCGCCTCGGTGATCGCGGTTTCCTCGCGCTCGCCGACGGCGGCGTCCAGCGCGTCGACGAGACGGCGGGAACCGGGGAAATCGAGCGTCAGCATGATCGACCCTGCCTCTGGGAGCGGGCGGCGCCCGAACCGGGGGCCGCCAGCCTATTTTATAGGCATGCCTTGCAGGCTCGCCAGCAGTCGCGCGACGGCCTCGCCGAACCGCGAAATGTCGACGAGGAACGAATCGTGCCCCTGCGGGCTGTCCAGCGCCACGAAATCGACCTCGGCGCCGCCGGTGCGCAAGCCGTCGGCGATCTGCTGCTGCTGCGTCAGAGGAAACAGGATGTCGGTGCTGACGCCGATCACGCAGGCGCGCTCCAGATGGATGGCCGCGAGCGCCCTGGCGACGTTGCCGCCGGCGTATTCGCCGATGTCGAACCAGTCGCTGGCGCGCGAGAGGTAGAGATAGCTGTTCGGATCGAAACTCCGCACGAAGCGCCGCGCGTGCCCGGCGAGGTACGACTCGATCTGGAACTCGACCGCGAACGGCTCCTCCTCGCGCTCGCCCGAGTCGAGCCGGATGCGCGCGAAGCGGCCGACCCATTCCATCGCCGAACGGTAGGTGATGACGCCGAGCTTGCGCGCGATCGACATGCCGGCTTCGGGATAGTGCGCGTCGTCGTAGTGGCCGAGCTTCCAGTTCGGATCGAGCCGGATCGCCTCGCGCTGCAGCGAGCGGATCGCGATCGCGAACGGCTGCGCCTGCGGCGCCGTCGAAATGCTGATGTGCGAGCGCGTCGAGCCTGCATGCTGCACGAGGTAAGCCAGCGCGCTCATGCCGCCCATCGAGTTGCCGATGAGGCAGGCGAGTCTTTCGATGCCGAGGCCGCGTACCAGCGCGAAGCTCGCGTTGGCGACGTCCTCGAGCGTGAGATCCGGAAAGTCGAGGCGATAGAGCTCGCCGGTGGCCGGATTCGTCGATGCGGGCCCGGTCGAGCCCTTGCACGAGCCGAGCGTGTTCGCGCAGATGACGAACCAGCGGTTCGTGTCGATGTACTTGCCGGGGCCGATCATGTCTTCCCACCAGCCCGGCGACGGATCCTCGGCGTTCGAGGCCGCGTGCGCGCTCGGCGAGAGGCCGGTCAGGATGAAGACCGCGTTGCCGCGCGCGTCGTCGAGCGTGCCCCATGTTTCGTACGCGAGCGTCGCGCCCACGAGCGCGCCGCCGCGCTTGAACGCGAACGGCGAGGGCAGGTCGAAATAGCGGCGGGCGTCGGGCATTAGCGACTTCGTAGTCAGCTGCGACGCGGAATGTAACGTCGTGGAGCAGGCGCCGCCAAGTCTGCTAGATTTCCGTCGTCCCCGCGAAAGCGGGGACCCAGCACCCGGGCGACGATGACGCAGGCGCTGGGTTCCCGCTTTCGCGGGAACGACAAAGTGGGGAACGGGCGATCAACCATGCAGCTGCATCTCTGGATCCCGGCAAGCGTGCTGTGCACGCTCGGCGCGATCGTCGCGCTGCTCGTCGTCGCAACCGGCGTCGTCGCCTGGATGCGTCGCGGTGATGCGACGCGGCACGCCGAGCTCGCGGCGCGCGTCAACTCGTGGTGGGTGCTGGTGTTCGTCTTCGCCGTCGCGATCTCGTTCCGGCGCAGCGTCGCGATCGCGTTCTTCGCGGTGCTGTCGTTCCTCGCGCTGAAGGAATATCTCTCGCTGATCCCGACGCGCCGTGCCGACCGGCGCGTGCTGTTCTGGGCCTACCTGTGCGTGCCGCTGCAATACCTCTGGATCGGTTTGCACTGGTACAACATGTTCCTGATCTTCGTCCCGGTCTGGGCGTTCCTCTGGATCGCGATGCGCATGGTGCTGCGCGGCGACACGAAGGATTTCCTGCGCGCGGCAGGCACGATCCACTGGGGCCTGATGACGATGGTGTTCGGGCTCAGCCATCTCGCCTACCTGCTCGTGCTGCCGGACGGCAAGCCCGTGCCGGCGCACGGCGCGGCGCTGCTGCTGTTCGTCGTCCTGCTGACGGAGCTCAACGA
>CALFNI010000382.1 GCA_937902695.1 uncultured Rhodanobacteraceae bacterium | reverse complement strand
GGTCGCGGCCCGCGTGCCCGCCGGAGCCCTCGATGAAGCGCACCCTCGCCGTGCTGATGGACCCGATCGCGGCGATCCATCCCGAAAAGGACTCGACGCTGGCGATGCTGCTCGAGGCCCAGCGCCGGGGATACGAGCTCCTCTACGCCATCCAGGGCGGCCTTTCGATGCGCGGCGGCGAGCCGTGGGCGAAGCTCGCGCCGCTCGAGGTCCGCGACGACGAGGACGACTGGTTCACGCTCGGCGACGGCGCCTGGCGCGATCTTTCGACCGTCGAGGTCGTCCTCGCGCGGAAGGATCCCCCGTTCGACGACCAGTTCCTCTACGACACGATGGTCCTCGAGCTCGCCGAGATGAAGGGTGCGCTCGTCGTGAACCGCCCGCAGGGTCTTCGCGACGCCAACGAGAAGCTCTTTTCGCTGCATTTCCCGCAGTGCACGCCGCCGACGATCGTCGCGCGCGATGCGGCCGAGATCCGCCGCTTCGCCGCCGAGCACGGCGAGGTCGTTCTGAAGCCGCTCGACGGCATGGGCGGCCGCTCGATCTTCAGGAGCCGCCACCACGATCCGAACCTCAACGTCATCATCGAGACGCTCTCCGACAACGGCCGCGCGCTCGTCGCGGCGCAGCGCTACATTCCCGAGATCACCGAGGGCGACAAGCGCATCCTGATGATCGAGGGCGAGCCGGTCCCGTACGCGCTCGCGCGCATCCCGCAGGGCGACGATTTCCGCGGCAATCTAGCCCGCGGCGGCAAGGGCGTCGGCGTGCCGCTTTCCGAGCGCGATCGCTGGATCGCGGCCGAGGTCGGGCCCGAGCTGAAGCGCCGCGGCATGCTTTTCGTCGGCCTCGACGTCATCGGTGCCTATTTGACCGAGATCAACGTCACATCTCCGACGTGCATCAGGGAGCTCGACGCCGCATTCGGGCTTAACATCGCCGGCCAGTTGTTCGACGTCATCGAAGCGAAGTTGAAGTAGGCATGGCTGCACCCGGCACCGGCAGCGCCGACCGTCTCGGCGTCACGTTGCTGTTTTCGCTGATCGCGCATGGCGTGCTCGCGCTCGGCCTCACGTTCGAGTACGAGAAGCCCGCGCCGCAGCTGCCCACGATCGATGTGATCCTGGTGCAGTCGGCGAACGGCGAGGCGCCCGAGAAGGCCGATTTCCTCGCCCAGGCGAACAACGCCGGCGGCGGCACGGAAGAGAAGGCGAAACGCCCGTCGGAGGCGCTTTCCAGCGCCATTCCGAAAGCGACCGCCGGCATCGCGCCGATCCAGCTCGAAAACGGTGCGCCCCGACCCGAGCCGCCGACCGACGCCGAGATGCTGACGACGAAGCATTCGAAGTTCTCGGTGCGCACCGACACCGCCAAGCCCGATACGCCGACGCGGCCCGCGCCGGTCGAGCGCGAGGACGATCAGCGCAAGCTCGAAATGGCCAGGCTCACGCAGGAGATCCAGCGCGAGTCCGAGCAGTACGCCAAGCGGCCCAAGCGGAAATACATCAGCGCGAACACCAAGGAATACGAGTTCGCCGCCTACATGCGCGCATGGGTCGCGCGCATCGAGCGCATCGGAAACCTGAACTATCCGGACGAAGCGCGCCGCCAGCAGCTCCACGGCCAGCTCGTGCTGACGGTCGGCCTCACGCGCGACGGCCGCGTCAAGAGCGTCGACGTGATCCAGTCGAGCGGCCACAAGGTGCTCGACGACGCGGCGATCCGCATCGTCCACCTCGCCGAACCGTTTCCCGCGCTGCCCGAGGACAAGGAAAAGGTCGACGAGCTGTACATCAGCCGCACGTGGCAGTTCCTGCCGGGCGACATCCTGCGCAACCGCTAGTTGCGCAACTTTCGGCGTTAACGCCGATTCCAACACCCCATTCAGCGCCGTCCGGTAGAATCCCACCATGGCCGAATCGAGCCCGCTGACGAACCAGCTCCTGATCGCGATGCCCGCGTTGCGCGATCCGAACTTCGCGCGCGGCGTCACCTTCCTGTGCCAGCACGGCGAGGACGGCGCGATGGGCCTCATGATCAACCGGCTCAGCGAATACCGGCTCGGCGACGTGCTCGCGCAGATGAACATGACGAGCGATCTCGCCGAAGTCATCGACGCGCCGGTGCTGATCGGCGGCCCGATGCAGCCCGAGCGCGGCTTCGTGCTGCACTCGCCGCAGGGCGAATGGGAATCCTCGTTCCGCATCTCCGACCGGCTCAGCGTGACGACCTCGCGCGACATCCTCGTCGCGATGGCCTCCGGCGAGGGCCCGCGCAATGCGATCGTGACGCTCGGCTATTCGGGCTGGAGCCCGGGCCAGCTCGAGCAGGAGCTTCGCGACAACGCGTGGCTGACCGCGCCCGCGTCGGAGGAAGTCCTTTTCTCGACACCGCTCGAGGAGCGCTGGGAAGCCGCCGCGCACATCGTCGGCGTCAACCTGATCCAGCTCACCAGCTATGCCGGACACGCCTGACACGTCGGCGGCACTGTCCGCCAGCGTGCTCGGCTTCGATTTCGGCACCCGCGTCATCGGCGTCGCGGTCGGCAACCGACTTTCCGGCGCACGCGCGCTGACCACCGTGAACAACTTCGCCGAGCCCGACTGGCGCCGCCTCGACGCGCTCGTCGCCGAATGGCGGCCGGCCGCGCTCATCGTGGGATTGCCGCTGCGCCTCGACGGCGGCGAGCAGGCGATGAGTCGCGCCGCGCGCGCGTTCGCCGATTCGATCGGGCAGCGGTACGGCATCGACGTTAAGCTCGTCGACGAGCGCCTAACGTCGAACGAGGCGGCGCGCCGCTTCGCCGGCCAGCGCGCAGCCGGCGTCGCGAAGCGCAAGCAGGCGAACGCGATCGACGCCATCGCCGCCGAAGTCATCCTCGAAAACTGGCTCGCCTCTGCCGACGCATGAACGCGAACGACGCCGTGCAAATCGACCCCAAGGGACGCCTCCGCCACCTGCTGACGCTGAACGGCCTCGGGCGCGAGCGCATCGTCGGACTGCTCGACCGCGCTGCCGCGCTCCGCGAGACCTGGCGCGACGGCGAGCTGCCGCCGCTGCTCGCCGGCCGCACGGTCATGAACCTCTTCTTCGAGGACTCGACGCGCACGCGCACGAGCTTCGAGCTCGCGGCGCGCCGGCTCGGTGCCGCCGTCATCAACTTCGACATCGCGCGCTCGTCGACGAACAAGGGAGAGACGCTCGAGGACACGCTCGCCACGCTCGAAGCGATGGAAGCCGACGCGTTCATCGTGCGCCACAAGGACAACGGCACGCCCGCACGCTGCGCGGCACATGCGCGCCGTGCCGCGATCGTAAACGCGGGTGACGGCAACCACGCGCATCCGACGCAAGGCCTGCTCGATCTGCTTACGATCCGCGATCACAAAAAAGACATTGAAGGTCTCAAAGTGACGATCTGCGGCGACGTGCGTCACTCGCGCGTGGCCCGTTCAGACATCGACGGACTCGCCGCGCTCGGTGCCGGCGAGATCCGCATCTGCGGCCCCGCGGCGCTGCTGCCCGATCGCTCGGAATTCCCCGGCTGCCGCATCATCGAGGACTTCGACACCGCGCTCGCCGGAAGCGACGTCGTGATCATGCTGCGGCTCCAGAAGGAGCGCATGCAGGATGCGCTCGGCCTTGCCGAAGCCGATTATTTCGCCGCGTACGGCCTCACCGCGGCGCGGCTCGCAAGAGCGCGCGAGGATGCGCTCGTCATGCACCCCGGCCCGATGAACCGCGGCATCGAGATCGCCGACGCGGTCGCCGACGGGCCGCAGTCGGTCATCCTCGAGCAGGTTGCGAACGGAATCTTCGTGCGGATGGCCGTGCTGGCGGCATTGCTCGCCGACCGCTAGCAATCACGGCCGCGGGCGCGGATGAAACAGCAGATCGAGATGCACGCGCCCATCCATGCCCGCCGCCTCGTTGACGCGCCGCCACGCGAGCATGACCGCGCCGGCGTCGGTGAAATCCTCGGTGCTGCCGTCGCGGTGCAGCACACTGATGCGCCCGTACCACTCCGACAGCCACTCGAGGAAATCGAGCGGCGACTCGCCGGTCGCGCGCTCGATCGCCCACGGATGGAACTCGCTGATCAGCAGCGGCTGGAAGCGCTCGATCGTCCGCGCGAGCCCGCGCAGCGCGCGCGGCTCCATGCCGGCGACGTCGATCTTGACGAGATCGAGCCGGTCGAGCGCGCGCCCGTCGAGATCGGCCAGCGCGTCGTCGAGCACCACGGCCGGCACGCGCACGGTCGATCCGGTCTCGGCACGCAAACGCTCGCCGGCCGCCGCCGGCGTCGCCGCATTCGACGTGCTCCCCTCGGTGCGAAGCTCGACCGTGCCGGCGCGATCCGACGCCGCGGCGCGCAGGATGCGCACCTGATCGAAGCCGTTGCTGCGGCACGCGCGCTCGATGAGCTCGACGTTGCGCGCGATCGGCTCGACCGCCACGACGCGGCCTTGCGAGCCCACGACGCTCGCGCCGAGCGCGGTGAATACGCCGATGTTCGCGCCGATATCGAGGAACGTCGCGCCCGGCTTCAGGTGCGCGCGGAGCGCCGCGTCGACGTTTGCGTCGTGCCCGAAGCCTGCGATCAAGGGCGCGCCGATCGCGACGTCGCTCGCGCGCGCGTACATGCGATAGCCGCGCGCCGAGACTTCGACCGGCACTTCGTCGTCGTTGACGACGTACCAGCGCCGGCCGCGCCAGCCCGGACCCGCCGACGCATCCACCAGCGCCTCCAGGAGACGCAGGTGCGGATGGCGATCGAGCGACTTCATGAGCCTGGCTTCGTCGAGCGCGTGCATCTCGAACACGGCCTGGCGCCGCCATGCGAGCCGGCGCAGCGGATTGAGCCAGCGATTCGACACGCGCGCGAAGACCTTGCCGCGCAGCGTCTCGTCGGGCTCGGCCACGAAGTGGAACGAGGCGACGCCGCCCGGCGCGAGCACGCGGAAGAACTCGTCGACGTACCCTTCGGCCAGCGAGGCCGGAATGTGCTGCAGCGTCATGATCGAGAAGACGAAGTCGACGCTCGCGGCGGCGATGCCTTCGAGCTTCGATGAGGCGTTTTCGCGAAACTCGACGTTGGCGACGTCCGCATTCAGCGCGCGCGCCGCGTCGAGCATGCTCGCCGAGACGTCGACGCCGATCACGCGCTCGAAATGCGGCGCGAGCGCGCGCGTCAGCCGTCCGGCGCCGCAGCCGAAATCGAGCGCTAGCGCGTGGCCGGCCGGAAAGCCTCGCGCGGCGACCATGTGGAGCTGCGTCTCGATCTCGGCGCGCCCGGTCGCGAGGAACTCGTCGGGCTTCCAGCGGCGGCCGCGCTTGTCGGCCTGCGACAGCACCGCCCACAGCGGATCGTCGCGGCCGAGCGTCTGCCAGACGCGGCGTAGGTGATCGAGGTCGTTCAAAGCGGCGATTCGGGATGGTGATTGGGGATTCGACAAAGGCGCGGCACACCGATGCCTATTCTCTCATTCCCCGCGCCGTCGCAAAGCGGATCCCGAATCCAGAATCCCGGCTTTTCAGCTCTCGACGAGCTCCACGCCGTCCAGGCCCTGCGACAGCGTATGCGCATCGCCGCCCTGCGCGAGCTTGATCTTGAGGCGCACCTCGTTCGCCGAGTCGGCGTGGCGAAGCGCATCCTCGTAGCTGATCTCGCCGTCCTGGTAGAGCTCGAAGAGGCTCTGGTCGAACGTGCGCATGACGAGGTTCGTCGATTCCTTCATGACGTCCTTCAGCTTGTGGATCTCGCCCTGGCGGATGTAATCGGCGACGAGCGGCGTGCCGAGCATGACTTCCATCGCGACGCGGCGCGCCTTGCCGTCCGGCGTCGGGATCAGCTGCTGCGCGACCACGCCCTTGAGGTTCAGCGACAGGTCCATGAACAGCTGTTCGCGGCGGTCCGACGGGAAGAAATGGATGATGCGGTCCATCGCCTGGTTCGCGTTGTTCGCGTGCAGCGTGCACAGGCAAAGGTGGCCGGTCTCGGAGAAGTTGACTGCGTGTTCCATCGTCTCGCGCGTGCGCACCTCGCCGATCATGATCACGTCCGGGGCCTGGCGCAGCGTGTTCTTCAGCGCGTTCTCCCAGGTATCGGTGTCGATGCCGAGTTCGCGCTGGGTGATGATGCAGCCCTCGTGCTTGTGCACGTATTCGATCGGGTCCTCGATCGTGATGATGTGGCCGGTCGAATTCTGGTTGCGGTAGCCGATCATCGCGGCCAGCGAGGTGGACTTGCCGGTGCCGGTCGCGCCGACGAAGATGATGATGCCGCGCTTGGTCATCGCCAGCGACTTGATGATCGGCGGCAGGTTCAGTTCCTCGATGGTCGGGATGCGCGTTTCAATACGACGCAGCACCATGCCGACGCAGTTGCGCTGATAGAAGCACGACACGCGGAAACGGCCGACGCCGGTCACGCTGATCGCGAACTGGC
>CALFNI010000381.1 GCA_937902695.1 uncultured Rhodanobacteraceae bacterium | reverse complement strand
GCGCGAGCAGCGGGTAGCTGACCGCATGCAGCGGGTGCCCCGACGGAAAGCTGAACTCGTCGAGCGGCGCGAGGTACGGCACGATCGCATCGTGCGTGCGGAACGGACGCGGGCGGCGCGTCCAGCGCTTGAGGCCCTTGTACATCGTCGCCGCGACAATGCCCGTCAGCGCCATGTGCAGCGCCGCGACGACGCCGCGCGTGCCGCCGAGCGTCGCGAGCACGCCCATCAGCGTGTACCAGAACACGCCGTCGCCGAGACGGCTGATGACGCCGAAGAACCGCCGCAGCACGTGGCGCGTGCCCCAGCGGTTCATCGCCAGGCACAGGCGCCGCTCGGCGCTGCCGGCTTCGAGGCGCTGCCAGGTCGTCATGCCGCCCTCCGCGCCGCGAGCCCGGCAAGCAGCTCGGAGAAGCTCGCGGCAACCGACGCCGGATCGAGCGCTTCGACCGCCGCGCGCGCAGCCTCGCGCAGGCGCGCGCGGCGCGGCGCGGCGTCGGCGAGCGCGATCGCGGCGGCGACGAAACCGTCGGCGTCGTCCTCGGCGATGCACGCGCCGACGTCGGTCGTTTTCATGTGCTCGCGCGCCGCGCCATAGTCGTACGCGACGACCGGCACGCCGCTCGCGAGCGCTTCGAGCGTGACGTTGCCGAACGTCTCGCTGAGACTCGGAAAGAGGAAAAGATCGCCGCTCGCATAGTGCCGCGCGAGCTCGTCGCCGCGGCGCGTGCCGGCGAAGACGAAATCGGCGTGCGCCGCCGCGAGGGGTTTGCGCGCCGGGCCGTCGCCGACGAGCACGAAGCGCGCGCCCGGGTGCCGCGCCTTTATCGCGCGGAACGCTCGCACCGCGAGGTCGAGATTCTTTTCCGGCGCGATGCGGCCGACGTAGATGACGGCGATGTCGTTGCCGCGCAGTCCCCACTCGGCGCGCAGCGCGTCGTCGCGCCGGCCCGGATGGAACCGCTTCGTGTCGACCGCCCGGCGCAGCAGGCGCACGTTGCGGAAGCGGTTCGCTTCGAGGAACGCGGCGAGCTCCGCGGTCGGCACGATCGTGGCGTCGGCGCGATTGTGGAAGCGGCGCAGATACGCATAGACGACCGGCGTCAGGAAGCCGAAGCCATAAAACCGCGCGTAGTCGTCGAAGCGCGTGTGGAAGCCGGTGCTGGCCGGGATGCCGAGCCGGCGCGCGGCGCCGAGCGCGGTCAGGCCGAGCGGGCCTTCGGTCGCGATGTACAGCACATCGGGGCGTTGCCGCATCCAGTGGCGGTGCAGCTGCCGGTGCGCGGGGAGTCCGAAACGCAAGCCCGGATAGCGCGGCAGCGCCGCACCGGGCATCGGCAGATGTTCGAGGCCCGTGACGCTCGCCGATGTCTCGTCGTCCTGGCGCGGCCTGACGACCTCGACCGAATGGCCGTGCGCCGCCAGGCCCTGCGCCAACGACTGAACGGTCAGCGCGACGCCGTTGATCTCGGGTGGCCAGGTTTCGGTCACGATCGCAATGCGCATGCGTCCACGCGGTAGTCGCATCGGCGCGGAGCCTCTCAGGTCCGTCTGAAAGGGTGATTGCGAGGGCGTTGCGGATAAGTGACGGTCCATGGCCGTGTAACACGGCTGTCATATAGGCGGCCTAGCGTGCTCATATGCCGGGGATTCCAGTGACTTACACGCCATTGTTGACGGGCGTGCGCACGACCTCCGTCGCTGCGCGCCGGCGCCGCGAGCGGGCGGGCAATGCGCTCGTGCTGACGGGCGCCGCCGTCGTGCTGATGGCGCTCTTGGTGATTCCGCTGTTTCTCGGCGCCAGCATCCTCGCGTGGCTGCCGCTGCCGGACGGCGCGTGGAGCCGGCTCGGCATCCTGTTCGCCGGCAGCGCGAAGGCGGCGATCTGTGCGCTCGTGCTGGCCGTGCCGCTCGGCCTCGCGGCCGCGATCTTCTCGGCGCAGTTCGCAGCGCCCGGTTTTCGCAACTGGTTCAAGCCCGGGCTCGAGGTTCTTGAAGCGATTCCTACGGTCGTGCTCGGTCTCGTCGCGTTCGCGACGCTGGCGCCATGGCTGAAGGTCAATGTCGTGACGCTGCTCGCGCTGATCGTCGCGATGCCGGCGCTGCTGCTCGCCGCCGGATTCGCGTTCGGCGGCGCATTTCGCCGCCAGGCCGGCTGGCTGCCGCTATGGCTCGTGCCGACCCTGTTCGCGCTCGTCGTCGCGATCGTCGCGGTGCTGAGCCCGCATCAGACCGACGCGATCGTTCCGCGAAGCCCCTGGAACGCCGTGCTCGTCGGCCTCGCGCTCGGCCTCGCCGCGATCCCGATGATCTTCTCGGTTGCCGAGGACGCGCTGATGCAGGTGCCGTCGACGCACCTGCAGGCCGCGCTCGCGCTGGGCGCGACGCGCTGGCAGGCGATCCGCTCGATCGTGCTGCCGGCCGCGCGGCCGGGCCTGGTCGCGGCCTGCGCGCTCGGCGCGTCGCGTTGCCTCGGCGAAACGATGATCGTGCTGATGGCGAGCGGCAACACGCCGATCGGCGATGCGAATCCGCTCGCCGGCTTGCGCTCGATCAGCGCCGAGCTCGCGCTCGGCCTGCCGGAAGCCGCGCCGCCGAGCGGTGCGTACCGCATGCTGATGCTCGCAGCGCTCGTGCTGTTCGCGCTGACGTTTGCGCTGAACCTGCTCGCGGAGCGCGCGCGCTCGCATCTGCGCCGCGCGCGCTCGGCCGCGCTCCCATGAGGCGTGCAGCATCCGGCGATGCGACGCTCTGGCTCTGCGCGGGGGCGGCGGCGACATGTCTCGCCGCGATCGTCGCACTGCTGGCCTGGCTCGGGATCGCCGGGCTTTCGGCGTTCTGGCCGTCGCCGATCGTCGAGGTCGGGCTCGCCGACGGACGCACGCTGCTCGGCGAAATCGCCGAGCGTCGCGGCAACGCGCTCGTGATCCGCGGCAGCGAGCGCGATCGCATCGGCGGCACGTATCTGCGCATCGAGCGCTCCGCGATCGTGTCGCGCACCGAGCCTCCCGATGCATTCGCGGTCACGCTCCCGGACGGGCGGCGCCTGTTCGGCCGCGGCGACGCGCCGGCGGCGGATGCACTGCTGCGCAGCATCCCGGACGCCGGCGCATCGGGCGCTGCGCAATGGCCGAACGCGCACGGCTCCTTCGGGCGCATCGGCGCGTTCCTGCGCAACGCGGGCCGCTTCCTGGTCGCATCGACGACGGCGCCTTCGCTCGCTGGCGGCGCCTTCCCGGCGCTGGTCGGCACGGTGACGCTGGTGTTCCTGATGAGCCTCATCGTGATGCCGTTCGGCGTCGCGACGGCGGTCTACCTCCACGAGCGGCGCGGATGGGCAGCGGGGCTCGTACGCAGCGCGATCGCGAATCTCGCCGGCGTGCCGTCGATCGTCTACGGCGTGCTGGGCCTCGGACTCTTCGTGCACGGCATCGGCGCCGGAATCGATCGCTGGTTCTTCGCCGATCGCCTGCCGGTGCCGACGTTCGGCAGCGGCGGGCTGCTCTGGGCCGCATTGACGCTGGCGCTGTTGACGCTGCCCGTCGTCGTCGTCAGCGTCGAAGAAGGGCTCGAGCGGATCCCGCCCGGCCTTCGCGCCGGATCCCTCGCGCTCGGCGCGACGCGCGGCGAGACGATGTGGCGCCTGCTGCTGCCGGCCGCGCGGCCGGCACTCCTGACCGGCCTGATCCTCGCGATCGCGCGCGCAGCCGGCGCCGTCGCGCCGCTGATGCTGGTCGGCGTCGTCAGGCTCGCGCCGGCG
Source organism: uncultured Rhodanobacteraceae bacterium (assembly GCA_937902695.1). Classification (GTDB taxonomy): domain Bacteria; phylum Pseudomonadota; class Gammaproteobacteria; order Xanthomonadales; family Rhodanobacteraceae; genus Dokdonella_A. The sequence goes on along the minus strand of CALFNI010000381.1, from coordinate 2,694 downwards.
CTGCCGGTCGACGGCGCGTTTCCGTTCCTGCATCCGTCGCGGCAGTTCATGCACCTCGGCTTCAGCATCTACGACGCCGCGCTCGCGAGCCCGGATGCGCTGCGCGGCGTGCCGCGCGCTTATGCCTGCGCGCTGCTGCTCGTGATCGTCGTCGTCGCCTTGAACCTCGCCGCGATCGTGCTGCGCAATCGCCTGCGCGAGCGCTATCGTGCGCTCGAAGGTTGAGTGCGATGGCCACGACGATGCAGCCACCCGACATTGCGGCGACGCCGGACCTCACGGCCGGCGGCGCGATCGCGCTCGAGCTGCGCGCGCTTTCCCTCTGGTACGGTCCGCGCCAGGCGCTGGACGCGGTCAGCTTCGGCGTGCCGGCGCGAAAGATCACCGCGCTGATCGGGCCGAGCGCGTCGGGCAAGTCGAGCCTGCTGCGCTGCCTCAACCGGCTCAACGACGAGCTGCCGGAGTGTCGCTTCGAAGGCGAGGTGAGGGTCGGCGGCGCGAACCTCTATGCGAAGGACGTGATCGTCCACGAGATCCGCCGTCGCATCGGCATGGTGTTCCAGAAGCCGAATCCGTTTCCGCTGTCGGTCTACGAGAACGTCGCGTATGGCCTGCGCCTCTCGGGTATGAAGGCGCGCCGCGAGCTCGATGCGTCGGTCGAGGCCGCCCTCAAGGCGGCCCGGCTCTGGGACGAGGTTTCGGCACGGCTCGACGACAGCGCGCTGGTGCTCTCGCTCGGCCAACAGCAGCGGCTGGTCATCGCGCGCGCGCTCGCGGTCGGGCCCGAGATACTGCTGATGGACGAGCCCGCCTCGGCGCTCGATCCCGCGGCGACGCTTCGCTTCGAGGAGCTTCTGCACGCGCCTGCGCAGCGCTACACGGTGCTGCTCGTGACGCACACTATGCAGCAGGCCGCGCGCGGCGCGGACTACACGGCGTTCCTGCATCAGGGCAGGCTCGTCGAGTTCGGCGATACCGACGTATTGCTGACGAATCCGCGCGAGCGGCTCACCGAGGATTACATTACCGGCCGCTACGCGTAATACGGTTGTCTTCGATTCGCGTTGTCGTAGGCCTGACCAAGGAAGCCCGAACCGATCCCATGGATCCGCTCCACCTTTCCCAGCACATCTCCCGCCAGTTCAACAGCGAGATCGAGGACGTCCGCCGCCAGGTGCTGGCGATGGGCGGGCTCGTCGAGGAGCAGATCGCCGCGGCGCTCGGCATGCTGCTCGACCGCGACGCCGCGCGCGGCACCGAGATTCGCGAGCGCGAGCGCGAAGTCAACGCGGCCGAGCTCGCGATCGACGAGCGTTGCGCGTACATCCTCGCGCGGCGCCAGCCGGCGGCGTCGGATCTGCGCCTCGTGCTCGCGGTCGTCAAGATGCTCGCCGACCTCGAGCGCATTGGCGACGAGGCCAAGCGCATCGCGAAACTCGCCGAGCGCCTCGTCGGCGAGGAGGGCGGCACCGATGTGACCGCGTCGCTCGCCGAGCTCGGCACGCTGGCCCGCGGACAGTTGCGCGGCGCGCTCGATGCGTTCGCGCGGCTCGACGAGAATCTCGCGCTCGACCTCATGCGGCGCGACAGGCAGCTCGACGAGGTCTACACGGCGCTGTTCTCGGTGCTCGTCGAGCGCATGCAGCACGCGCCGGCGCAGATCCCGGTCGAGCTCGATCGCTTGTGGTGCGCAAGATCGTTCGAGCGCATCGGCGACCGGTGCAAGAATCTGTGCGAGTACGTTTTGTATCTCGTGCGCGGGAAAGACGTCAGGCACTCGGGCCTCGCGAAAACCGACGCACGCGAGGAATGACCCGTCTTTCCCCTCTCCCGCCTGCGGGAGAGGGTAGGGTGAGGGCACGCGGCGAAAACGCTGCACCGGTCCCCTCAAACGCATAACCGCGCTTGCCCTCACCCCAGCCCTCTCCCGCAAGCGGGAGAGGGGGAAAGACGGGTGTTATTGGGCGGGCAGAATCGCGCAGCGGACGGGCTGGCCGTTCTCGACGACGGCCGTCCCGTCGGCCGCATGCACGACGCCCTCGACGCAAGTCTCGCCGGGCTGTGCAGCGCGTGTCGCTCGACCGGCTGCGGCACGCGTCAGCGCATCGCCCTTCTGCTGATATTCCGCGATCCGTGCCTTGCGTTCGGCGTCGGGCACGGTTGCCGCCTGCGGAACACCGTAGAGATCGGGTCGGATCTGCTTGAAGCGCTGATAGCCGTACGCCGCAGCGCCGACGCTCGACAGCGCGATCACGGCCCAGAACACTTTCTCGCCGAGCGACACCATCACGCCGCCCGGTCGATCGGCGTTTCGCTCGCCGCTGCGCGCAGTGCCGGGGAATCCCAGCCGGGCCGCGGCTTGAAGCGATCGCCGTGGCGCGACGCGAGCGCAGCGAGCTTCGCGCTGATCGCATCGACGCCGGTTTCGCGGATGTACTGGATCGGACCGCCGCGGAACGGCGCGAAGCCGGTGCCGAAGATGACGCCCGCGTCGAGCAGGTCCGCATCTTCGACGACGCGGTCATGCAGACACGCGACCGCTTCGTTGAGCATCGGCAGGATCATGCGGTCTTCGATATCGTCAGGCGGCACGTATTTCGGATCGACCTCGGGTTTCTTCGGCTTGCCGTTTTCCCACGTGTAAAGACCCTGGCCGTCCTTCTTGCCGCGCTTGCCGCTCTTGGCGAGATCATC
>CALFNI010000380.1 GCA_937902695.1 uncultured Rhodanobacteraceae bacterium | reverse complement strand
CCTACACGACGCTCTTCCGATCTCAAGGTCATTTCGGGACTCGACGTCGTCGACAAGATCAAGGCCGTGCCGACCGGCGCGCAGGGCCCGTTCAAGAGCGACGTGCCGACGACGCCGGTCGTGATCGAGAAGATCAGCGTCATCCACTGATCGATCCGCAGCGGCGGCCGCGAACACGATCGCCGCCGCGACGCGCATGACGACCCTCTTCATCTCGGACCTGCATCTCGATGCGAGCCGGCCCGGGATTACGCGGCTTTTTCTCGATTTTCTCGAGAACGAAGCGGCGAACGCCGACGCGCTCTACATTCTCGGCGATCTCTTCGAGGCATGGATCGGCGACGATGCGAGCGACGCGATCGGCGATGCCGTCGCCGGTGCGCTGGCAAGGCTGCACGAACGCGGCGTGCCCTGCTTCTACATCCACGGCAATCGCGATCTGCTGCTCGGCGATGCGTACGCGCGACGCGCGCGGATGACGCTGCTGTCCGATCCGAGCCTCGTCGAGATCGCCGGCGAACGCGTGCTGCTGATGCACGGCGACACGCTCTGCACCGACGACGCGCCGTATCAGGCGTTCCGCAAGCAGACGCACGATCCTGCGTGGCAGCGTGCATTCCTCGCGCGGCCAGCCGCGGAGCGGCGCGCGTTCGCCGAGCACGCGCGTGCCGAGAGCCAGCGTTACACGAAGGCGGCCGGCGACGCGATCACCGATGTCAGCCCGGACGCAGTGGTCGCGACGATGCGCTCGCACGGCGTGCAGCGCCTGTTGCATGGGCATACGCATCGGCCGGCGATTCATGCGCTGGCGATCGATGGTCGGGACGCGAAGCGCATCGTGCTCGGGGATTGGTACGAGCAGAAGAGCAGTGTCAGCTACGAGCGCGACATCGCGTCGCAATCGGGCTGACGCATCCCGCGCCTTGAATGCCGGTCATGCTCGGTCGCCGGTTCGCCATGCCGGAGACGCCGGCACCCCGTTCCGCGCCTCGGACTTCGGCTGATGCGTCAGATTACATCGAACGATTGCAGTTCGACCGGATAGTATCTATTGGTCCTCAATGTGATGAGGCCGCACGCACCGGCGCCATCGCCCGCAGCTGCTGTTGCCCCCAGGAAATAGGTGCGCGGCGCGATGCCAGTGAGTGGGAGCGGAGTGCGCGTATCGCCAGACGACACGCACTGGTTGCCGAGAGTGCACGCCGAGCTATAGAGATAGATGACCGGGTTGAACGTAGCGGATCCGCCGGAAATCGCGATCGCCGTGCTCGTGAAGCCCGCCGCGTAGGTAATTTGCCAGATCGCGTCGCCCTTCTGGGACGAATCGAGGAAGTCGCAGTAGAGCGCTACCGAATCCGGAAGCGTGCACGTATCGGCACTGGTGGGGGGCGCGCCTGTCAGATCCGGGTGCCATGGGCCGGGCGCGGCGCAGGTCTGCGCGTCGGCGCCCGTCCACGCGGCATGGCACGAGACGGCAAGTATCAATGTTGCTGCGGTGCACTTCATCGATGCGTCTCCTTGAGGAGCGACGGAAAGCGCAACCGCAGCGACGTGTTACTTCGCCACGACCTTCTGCGGTCCGCTCAGTTGCTGCTTTGTGCCGTCCTTGTTGAGGACGCCGACATAATACCAGTACGTTTTTCCACTTTCAGCGCTTGTATCGCGCCACTGGTATGCGCTGCCGCCGTCGGTGTTCACGGCTGAGATCGTCTCGTCGTTGATGCGCAGGAACGGACCGGCCTCGGCGTCGGCTCGGTAGATGGCATAGCCGAATACGAGCTCTTCGTGCGCAACGGACCATTTGAGCAACGGGCCGTGGCCCGGCGGCGGTTCCGGTGCGGCGGCGCTCGCAATGCTCTGCTTGATCGCCTGCTTGAGGTCGATCTTGCTGCCGCCATCTACCTTCGATTCGCCGCCGGCTTTCGCCCGCTGCTCGGCGACCTTTTCCATTTCCTTGTTGAAGTCCTTCACCTGCGTGTTCGCGCCGACGAGCATGCCCCAGACGTAGATGGGGAGCTTGCGCTTGTAGTCGGGCAGATCGACCGAAACAATGCCGCCAACCTCACCCGTCGTCTGATCGTCGCCGATGCGAAGGTGCACCATCTTGCAGCCCTTCGCTGCCGGCTCGCAGGGAACGACCTCGGCGGTTCCCTTGAAGCGTTCCACCTCGACGGCG
>CALFNI010000379.1 GCA_937902695.1 uncultured Rhodanobacteraceae bacterium | reverse complement strand
AGCTCGACATCGCGCGCGAAATCGCCGCGCACGCCTCGCCGCAAGCGCTGGCGCGTCCCGACATCGCGCTCAGTCTTGCCTACATCGATTTCTACAAGGGCGACTACGAAGCGAGCCGCGCGCGTTGTGAAAACCTCCTCGATCAGGTGCCCGCCGATCGCGATCCGCACATGCGCGCGCTCGTCGTCAACCAGCTCGGCGTGATCAACTTCCGCGAGCTGAAGTACGCCGAAGCGGGCGCCAACTTCGATCAGGCGCTCGCGCTGCTCAAGAACGTGAACGATCCGAAGGCCCTCGCGGCGGCGTACACGGGACATGCGGTCGTCGATGTGCAGAGCGGACGTCTCGACGCCGCGACTGCGGCGCTCGGCCAGGCGCGCCTGCTGCACGAGATGAGCAACGATGCGTACGGCACCGGGCGCGTCGATCTGAATCTCGGTGCGATCGCGATGCTTCGCGGCCAGCCGCTGGTCGCGGCACGTGCATTCGAGCAGGCGGCCGACCGCTTCGAAGTGCTCGCCACGCTCGAAGCACGCGATTCGGCGTTGCGCTCGCTCGCGGAGGCCTACGCGATGCTGCTCGAGCACGACAAGGCACTGGCCACGACCGAGCGCCTCGCGCGCGAGGACGTGCAGGCGCCCAACACGCGCGAGCAGTGGTGGAACGTGCTGAGCCGGGCCGATGCGCTGTCCGGCGTAGGCCGTCTCGACGAGGCGGCCGCGTTGCTGCGGCGTCTCAAGAAGGACAGCGATTCCGCCGCGGACGCCGCCGCCCGCAGCGAAGCCGAAGCGATGCTCGCCGGGATCGCGTTCATGCGCGCCGATTGGGCCGGCTCCCAGAAGCAGTTGCAGCGCGCGCTGACGCCAATGCTCGAAAGCACGAACGACCACGACTACTTCGACGTCTGGTTCAAACGGATCCGCGCCATGCAGAGCCTCGGCGACACCGCCGGCGCGGCGATGGAAACGGCGCGCCTCAGGCAATGGGCTGCCAAGTCGCCCAGCGATCGCTGGGCGTTGTACCTCTTGCTGCTCGACGCCGCACAGGACCAGATCGAAGGCCGCACGACGGCGGCGCTTGCCGCCTACACCGACGCATTGGCCCGCGCCGAGAAATCCGGCATCCCGGAAGACATCCTGGCTGTCGCGAGCCCGTACGCCAACGCGCTCGTCAACGACGGCAAGCTCGACGAAGCATCCGCCGTCGCGGGTCGCGTGGCAGCGTGGTCGGAGCGGGACATGCGCGGCGCCCTCGTCGAGGCCCGCGTTTATGACGCGATGCACAATCCGGACGCCGCGGACCGCGCGATGCGCCGTGCCCGCGCGCTTGCGGGCGAGCGCGCATTCGACGACCCGCGTGCCTCGCAGGCGATGATCCGGCCGGGCGAAACGCCGCAGTCAGGGCATTTCAAAGGCGGCTAGCCGCCTTTTGACGCCAATTCGTTCCGTTTTACTTTCATTTTCATGACTGCGTAAAGCGCCGACCGCGCTTCTTGGCGATGCTCCGATGTCCCCCGCACCGCCGGGGCCTCGCTCCTTGACATCACCTTGAGGGAAAGACCTAGCATGAACGGGTTTGCTTCAGCTTCGTTTCCGCACATCGTGCGAAGAATCTCGTTTGCAGCGTCCGTGGCCCTGCTCGCGTGCGCGCTCCCGCTGCACGCGGCGAGCTGGACGAAATCGACCGCCTCCAGGCCGGTGATTCCGGCCCCGCTTCGCAACGCGATCAACCAGACGCTCGGCACCGACCATTGGGTCGAGTTCCAGCAGACCACCCAGGCCAGCACCGGCTTCACGCCGGAGTTCGGCGTGTCCGTTGCGCTGCACGGCACGACCGCGATGGTCGGCGCGCAGCAGCAGAAGGTCGGCGACAACGAAGACCAGGGCGCGGTGTTCGTGTACCAGGAATCCGGCGGGGTCTGGACGATGACGCAGGAGATCGTCGCCAGCGACGGTCTCGCCGGCGACACGTTCGGCAACGCCGTAGTCTTCGAGGGCGACACCGCGCTGATCGGCGCGTACGCGGCGATGATCGGCGACAACTTCTCGCAGGGCGCCGCGTACGTCTTCACGCTGCAGGACGGCGTCTGGACCCAGACGCAGAAGCTCGTCGCTCCCGACGGGCAGATGTTCGAGAACTTCGGCTATTCGCTTGGCCTCAGCGGCACGACGGCGCTGATCGGCGCGGACGCCGCCCAGGTCGGCGCCAACTCGTTCCAGGGCGCCGTGTACGTGTTCGACGGCTCCAGCGGTACCTGGACCAATACGCAGAAGCTCTCCGCGAGCGACGGCGGAATCGGCGACATCTTCGGCTACTCGATCGCCTTCGACGGCACCACCGCGGTGATCGGCGCCTATGCGAACAACCAGTATCAGGGCGCCGCCTAC
>CALFNI010000378.1 GCA_937902695.1 uncultured Rhodanobacteraceae bacterium | reverse complement strand
CGATCATGGCCGGCATCAGCTACAACAAGATCGACCAGGTGCTCGCCGGCCACCGTGATTTCTCGAAGAACTCGGTCTCGCTGTACGGCACCCACGGCGGTGCGCGCGGCGGCATCGGCCCGTCGGCCAGCGTCGGCGGCTCGTCGTCCTCGCCGTTCGGCCATATCCAGATTCCGCCCGAGTTCGCGAACCTCTATCCGGGCTGCGGCTACCTCGCGCTCAACCCTGGCGCGAGCGGCCAGAACATCGCGACGGATTACCACTGCTACGTCAACAACGGCAGCGCGACCGCGCCGAGCGACAAGTACAACTACGCGACGGTCAACCTGATCATGACCCCGCAGGAACGTACGGGTCTGTTCTTGAACGGCAACTACAAGCTGACGGACAACGTCGAAGTCTACGCATCGGTCATGCACAACAAGACCTCGTCGGCGTTCCAGCTCGCGCCGGCCGTGTACGGATCGCCGTACGGCGCCGTGATCTCGGCTGACAGCTACTACAACCCGTTCGGCGTCGAGTTCTCGAGCGCCGATACGGGTTACTCGCTGACCAGCCGTCTCGCATCGCTCGGCAACCGCCGTGGCGCGTTCGGCACGAGCACGGATCAGATCTCGACCGGCTTCAAGGGTTCCTTCGGCGTCTGGAACGACGAGCAGTGGAACTGGGAAGTCGGCATGGACTACGGCCATGTCTCGCAGCAGACGACGACGTACGGCCTGCCGAACATGAACCTGCTCAACCAGGCCACCGGTCCCTCGTTCCTCGGCAGCGACGGCGTCGTGCATTGCGGCACGGCCGACGCACCGATCAAGGGCTGCACGCCGATCAACATCTTCAACCTCAACGACCCGAACACGCTCGCGGTGCTGCAGGCGGCGGGCACGCCCGCGTCGAGCGGCGCCTTCACGCAGGAAAAGGTGTGGCGCGCCGACTTGAACGGCGGTCTGTTCGAGCTGCCGGCCGGCACGATGCAGCTCGCGATCGGCACGTCGTACCGCAAGGAATACACGCACTCCAACGTCGACACCTCGCTGATCATCAATCCGGCGACCGGCCAGTGCGTGCTGGGCAGCCAGTGCGGATCGCCCCTGCAGGGCGGCTACAACGTCAAGGAAGTCTACGCCGAGCTGTTCGTCCCGATCCTCAAGGACATCCCGTTCGTCCACGCGCTGAACCTGACGATCGGCGATCGCTATTCGAAGTACAGCAACTTCGGCAATACGAACAACGGCAAGCTGGCTCTCGAATGGCGTCCGATCGAAGACCTGCTGCTGCGCGGCACGGTCTCCGAGGTGTTCCGCGCGCCGACCGTGGGCGATCTCTTCGCCGCCGGCGCGAGCGATGCGCCCAAGCTCTCGCACGATCCGTGCGATCACTACACGGGCGGCGGCAATCCGGCGTGCGTCAACGTGCCGACCGACGGCACCTTCGTGAACCAGAACGTCGCGCAGCAGGTGCAGCTCAACGCGATCGCCTCGGGTTCCGTGCTCGCGGGCTTCCCGCTCGGGCCGGAATACGGCAAGTCGTTCGACTGGGGCATCGTGTACGACCCGCACTTCATCGACGGTCTGTCGGTGAGCGCGGATCTGTGGCGGCTCTACCTCAACAACACGATCGTCGCCGTCGGCGCGCAGAGCGTCATCGACCTGTGCGCCGCAGGCCAGCTCAGCTACTGCTCGCTGTTCACGCGCACCGCGTCGGGCCCGAACCAGGGCCAGATCTCGACGATCAACGAGCCGACCGGCAACCTCGGCCGCGTCGACGTCGAGGGCCTGGACTTCGCGCTGAACTATCGCCTGCCGGAGTTCTCGTTCGGCCGCTTCAACCTCGGCTTCAACGCGACGTATCTCAACAAGTACGACGTGTCGACCGCGCCGGGCAGCGACGCGAACACCGTCTATCACTACGCGGGCCACTTCATGGGCTTCGGCTCGTCGCAGGCGGCCGCGTGCTCGGGCGCCGGCGGCGGCGTATGCCTGTTCCCGCGCTGGCGTGCGCAGACGGCCGTCAACTGGCAGCTCGGCCCGTTCGATGCGTCGTGGCGCATGCGCTACGTCGGCCGCTTCCGCATGGGCTCGCCCTCGCCCTCGCAGGACGTCTTCCCGGCCGGCACGTGCTACTACGGCGACTACTGCTCGATCCACAACCTGTACTTCGACTATGGCGCGACCGTCTATCACGACATCCAGTTCGGCTATAACCTCGAAGCCTGGAACACGCGTTTCGACGTCGGCGTGAACAACCTCGGCGACAAGCAGCCGCCGTTCCTCTACTCGAACAACACGCTGAACGCGAACACCGACCCGAGCGACTTCGACCTGATGGGTCGTTACTACTGGGGCCGCGTGACCGTGAAGTTCTGATCGGACGCAGTTGTTGACGATGGTGGGCCGCGCGGGCACCCCCGCGCGGCCTTTTTTGTTTGTCCCCTCTCCCGCTTGCGGGAGAGGGCAGGGTGAGGGCAATCCCGCGGGAACGTCCCAATTGGTCGCGAAACGGCGTATTGCAGAGGAACACCGCCTCATAGAGCATTAGCCGCCCACACCCCCGTATGCTCACTCTCATTCCCACCGACTCCATCCAGGTGCGCCTCGAGGCGCTCTTTCGCACGTATGGCGCCAAGGTGCAGGCCCTCCTGCTGACCTACGGGCTGGACAAACACGGCATCGACCCCGCCGATGTCGAGCAGGAGGTCCGGATCCGCCTCTGGCGCGCGCTGGAACGTGACCGCTCCGGCGCCTTTCATGCGTCTTATATCCAGAGAGTCGTGGCGAGCACCGTCATCGACGCCCTCCGGCGCGCAGAAGTGCGAGCCGCAGAGCCGCTCCCGGACGAGGACGACGAGCCCGTTCAGGTCGGCGAGGCGCCGATAGGGCCGGACCGCCGCGCTGGAGATGTCGAACGGATGCAAGGACTTGCGCGCTGCCTCGCCGAGATTCCGGAACGGCGGCGCCTTCCGATCACGTTGCACCTGCAGGGCTTCCAACTGCAGGAAATCGCCGATCTCGCCGGCATACCGTCGGCCGAGGCGGCCCGAAAGCTGGTTTCGCGCGGGCTGGACGAACTGAAAGTGCGCCTGCGCGAGTTGGGATACGGTGAGTTCGATGACTAAGACAAGTCTTTCCAGCCTCTATCACCGCCTGACGGCCACCGCCACGCCGGCCCTCGATGCGGACGACGTGGCTGCCGCGGCCGAGGGCACGCTGTCCGCAGGGCGCCGCGACGACGTCGCCGCGACGCTCGCCGCGTCGGCCGCCGAGGCGAAGGTCGTGCGCCTGCTCCGCGAGCTCCGGACCGATTCGGAAGCGCTCGCGTTCGGCATCGCGCGCACGCAACGCGACACCGCGCACGATCGGCAGCCCACCGGGCGCCGTACCGCAGCGGGTCGCCGGCATGCGACCGTCATGCGCTGGACGGCAGCGATGGCTGCGTGTCTCGTCGCGGTCGTCGGCGTCTTCACGCTGCGCCAGGCGCACACGCCGGCGATGCCGATCGCGCACACGGTCGCGCGCACCGATGTGATCTTCACCGATCGCGACCTCACGCGTCCGAAGGCCTCGGCGAAGGGCGACGAGCTCTTCCGCGGCAGCTTCAACGGCTGACCGAACCGGCAACATCGGCATGGACGAACGCCCGGCATCGCCGGGCGTTTTCGTTTCAGGCCGCGTCGACCGCGGTTGCGTGCTCGCGCGTCTCGGCGAACGTGACCTGCGGCCAGCGCTCGATCGTGAGCTGCAGGTTCACGCGTGTCGGCGCGAGGTAGACGAGCTCGCCGGCCGCATCGAGCGCGAGGTTCATCGCGTTCTTCTCGCGGAACTCCTCGAGCTTCTTCGCATCGCCGCAGTGGATCCAGCGTGCCGTCACGACGCCGACGTTCTCGAACGCGGCGTCGACGCCGTATTCGTCCTTCAGCCGGTACGCGACGACGTCAGATCGGAAGAGGGTCGTGTA
>CALFNI010000377.1 GCA_937902695.1 uncultured Rhodanobacteraceae bacterium | reverse complement strand
CGGCCGCTTCTCGTCGTGTTTTGCGGACTCGAAATGCGGACTGCCATCGAGCTCGGTGGCGAGGCGCCGGTCGAGGGCGATGAAGACGAGGATGAAGTCGCCGTAGGGATGCTGGCGGCGGAACTTGCAGCCTTCGATCTGTCGGGATTTCAGGTGACTCCAAAGGCGGCGCTCTGCTTCCGTCGGCGCGTTCCGCAGGTTTCGCTGCAGGCGTGCGTCGAGGATCCCGCGGTTGGTCTGGCCTTTCATGGTTGATGCGACGAACACCATCCCCTCCCAACCCTCCCCTTGAAGGGGAGGGCTTAGAGCGGAGCGTTACGGCTCGACCACCTTGATCGTCGCCGGCACGCTCTTGCCGATCCCGCGCTGCTCGGGCCGATACATGTCTTCCACGATCGGCGGCGGCACGCGGTAGGTGCCCGGCGAAACCGCGCGCACGAGATAGAACACGTGTGCCTCCTGGCCTTCGTCGAGCTTCAGCGCCGCGACGTAGCGATCGTCGCGGAACTCTTCATGGCGCACGTCGGCGGCGGAGCTGCGATCGGTGATCGTGATGCCGTCGACGACGATATCGGCCCACTGCTTGGCGTCGGTGAGGTTGAAGTTCTCGATCTCGAGCCCACCGGGCAGCAGGTCGGCGAGCAGTGCGTCGGGCATCGCGTCGCGCGCTTCCATCTTGATGCCGACGATCAGGCTGTCGCCTTCCTTGAGCGGCGCCGGCTCCCAGGGCTTGCCGTCGAGCGTGTAGAACCGGCGCTCGATGGCGACGTAGTGATCGTCGGCCGCCGGCGCCGTTTTCGGCACGCCGGCAATGTCGGTGGTGACGTAGAGCGGCAGGTCGCCCCGCGGCGTGAAGCGCACGCCCGCGCGCACGTCGGCGCCGGTGAACTCGCGGCTCCAGATGCGATCGGGACTGATCTCGCTCGACGCGCTGCCGACCGCGAGCGTGCCGCCGACCGCCGTGTCGCCGTCCTTGATCAGCGTCTTGCCGAGCCGCGCGATCGCGATCTGCTCCTGCGTCGAGAGATACGACCAGCGCCAGCCGAAGCGGCGCTGCTGATCCTCGCTCTGGTGCTGCTGCGTCGTCAGCGTGCCCGCGAGCTCGAACACCTTCTTGTCGTACTCGGGTTTCGCGAGATCGTAGCGATGCACGAGCGCGATCATCAGCGCGGTGTCGCGAAGGTCCGAGCCGTAATCGCCGAGATACCAGGGCCGATCGACCTTCTTGGCGAATGCTTCTTCAACGGCTTTCTGCGCGCGCGGTTCATCGCCCATCAGCTTCAGCGCGACGCCGAGCTGCACGAGCGGCAGCGCCGTCAGCGACTTGCCGCGATCGTTATCGTAGAGCGCGCGCAGCGTACCGAGCGGCGCGCGGTTCACGCGCGCGAGCACGTAGCCGGAATACGCCTCGTCGGCGAAGCGCATGTGGTCGCTGTGCTCGTAGCCGTAGTACGGATGGCCGCCCGAAAGGAGATCATCGTTGAGCCGCTTCAGCGCCTTCTGCAGCATGTCGTCCGGCACGTTGAAGCCTTCGTCGCGCGCGTCCTCGAGGAACTCGACGACGTAGGGCGTCAGTATCTCGCTCACGTAGCTGTCGCCGCCCCACATCGAGAAGTGGCCCGACGGAATCTGCATCGATGCGATGCGGCCGATCGCGCCCTCGACGCGCGCCTTGCGCTGGTCGGGCGGCAAACCGTCGACGTGCAGATTCCGAGCCGTCTTCTCGTCGAGCAGCAGCGAGCCGAAGCCCTTGCTCGTCGTCTGCTCGATGCAGCCGTACGGATATTTGAGTAGATCCTTCAGCGCTGTCGCGAACGGCAGCGGCGGCAGGCTCGACACCGTGAGCCGCGCGCTGACCGAATCGGCGAGGAGGCCGTCGATCGCATCGCTGCCGATCGCGATCGGGTCGAGCTTTTCGAGCGCGCGCGGCGCGGAGCGCAGCACGGCCGGCCAGGCCGGACGCACGGCCAGCTCGAAATGCCGATCGAGCTTGATCTCGCCGGATCGCGCGCTCACGTTGATCTTGCCGACACCGTAACCTTCCTGCGCGGTCAGCGGGAAGTTGAGCGTCGTCTTCGCGCCGTCGGCGAGCTTGACCTTGCGCGTGCCCTGCGCGACGGCCAGCGGCTTGTCGGCGGCGACCTTGACGTCGAACTCGCGCTCGCCGCCCGAGAAGTTCTGAAGATCGAGCGTCAGCTCTGCCGTATCGCCGGGCGCCATCACGCGCGGCGTCGAGATCTCGGCGACCAGCGGCGCGCGCACGATCGTTTCGGCGTCGGCGCCGCCGTACTGGTTTTCGCCGAACGCGAGCGCGGTCACGCGCACGGTGCCGTTGAAGTCCGGCACCCTGAGCGCGACCTTCGCTTCGCCCTTCGCATCGAGCGCGACGGCGCCCGAGAACAGATCGACGGTCAGCACCTTGGCCGTGGGGCGTCGCGCCTGCGGCAGCGCGGCGAGCGCCATGTCGCCGCCGTAGCGGAGCTTCGCCGTGTTGCCGTCGAAGCTTTCGATGACGCGCCCATAGAGATCGTAGGCGTCGACGCCGAGCGCGCGTTGCGCGAAGAACCACGCGTTCGCGTCGGGCCGCGCGAAGCGCGTGATGT
>CALFNI010000376.1 GCA_937902695.1 uncultured Rhodanobacteraceae bacterium | reverse complement strand
GCGCCGAAATCGCCGTCCGCCTCGGCGGCGACGTATGCGACGACGGCGTAGACCGCGAACTTCTGGCTGAGCTGCGCGGGGTCGATCTTGTCGAGCGTGTCGTTCGCCGTGTGGTGTCAGTCGAAGTAGCGCGTCGCATCCTGGTGCAGCGAGACGGCAGCCATGCCGACGGCGTGCACGGCCGAGAGATCGGAGCCGCCGTGGCCGGACTCGGCCGCGTCGTATTGGACGCCGAGCGGCTTGATCGCCTCGGCGATCTGGCCGATCGCGTCGCGCGCGTCCGGCGTGACCGTCGCGGTGATCTTCCAGATGCGGTCTGCGCCGAGATCGGATTCGCTGCCGAGCACCGCTTTCGCGATCTCTTTCGCATGCGCCGCCGCGTACGCCTTGCCGCCGAACAGGCCGGCTTCCTCGTTCGCGAACGCGACGACGCGGATGCTGCGCGCCGGGCGCTGCGGCAATGCCTTGATCGCGTGCGCCGCGCCGGCGGCGATCGCGATGCCGGCGCCGTCGTCGATCGCGCCCGTGCCCGGGTCCCACGAATCGAGGTGTCCGCCCATGACGAAGTGCTCGTCCGGCCTGGCGCGACCGGTGATTTCGCCGATCACGTTCGCGCCGGTGTAGGTGCCTTCGATGCCGCAGTCGAGCGCGAGCCTGATCGTCGTCGGCTTGCCGCGCTTCAGCACGTTTTCGAGAAGGTCGGCGTCGGGGCTCGCAAGCGCGGCGGCCGGGATCGGCATCGCGCCGGTGAAATCGGTGACGCCGGTGTGCGGCAGGCGGTTGTCGTCGGTACCGGCCGAGCGCAGGAGATACGCGACGGCGCCCTTGCGCGATGCGATCGCCGGACCTTGCGTGCGCACCGGCGAGCCGACGCGGCCGTAGTCGCCGCCGTCGCGGCTCGCGTGCATGCGCGGTCCGACGTAGACGATCCTGCCGCGAACGCCGGCTTCGGGCGCCGCCTTCAGCGCATCGATCGTGTCGAAGCCGACGACCTCGGCGCTGATGCCGCCGGCCGGCGTGCCCGGCGAATTGCCGAGCGCCAGCAGCGAAAGCACATGCGGATATGGCGCGGTGATCTCCGCGTGCTCGCCGCGGCGCACCCATTTCGGATACGTCACGGGTTCGGTCCACACCTTGTCGAAGCCGAGCGCCTTGAAGCGCGCGGCGACCCATTCGCGTGCCTTCGCGTCGTTCTCGCTCGCGGCGAGGCGCGGGCCGATCTCGGTCGTGAGGCCTTCGACGAAGTCCCACGCGGCCGGATCCTTCAGCGCGCTCTCGCGCAGATCGTTTGCGGTCTTCAGCGCGGCATCGGGAATGCGCGTCGGCTTGTCGGCGGCCTGCGCGCCGGCGGCGGCCGCGAGGGCGAGAACGAGCGACAGCGTGCGAACCATGGGCGATCTCCGCGCGAAAGGGCGCGATGATCGCAGACTCGGCGGTGCCGGCGGTGTGGAAAAGGTAATGGCTCTGGCGAGAAACGCAGGAGCGGCCTTGACCGCTCCTGCGGAAATGCCATCCGCAATCGCCGATGGCTCAGGCGCGATTCTTGAGGATGTCGCGGATCTCGGTGAGCAGCACGACGTCCGCCGGTGGCGCCGCCGGCGCTGCTTCTTCCTTCTTGATGAGCCTGTTCATGAGCTTGACGACGAGGAAGATCGCGAGCGCGACGATCGCGAACTGGATGATCGTGTTGAAGAATGCGCCGAACTGGAGCGCAACCTCGCCCTTGCCGTCCGGGCCTCCCGCCTTCAGCACCCATTTGTAGGCGGAGAAATCGACGCCGCCGATCATGAGGCCGATCGGCGGCATGATGATCTGGTCCACGAGCGAAGAAACGATCTTGCCGAACGCGGCGCCGATGACGACGCCGACGGCGAGATCGATCACGTTGCCGCGCATCGCAAAAGCCTTGAACTCCGACATCATGCCCATTGCGGTTCTCCTGGTCGGTGGTAACGGCGGCGGTCGATCGCCGGTGGTTCCCTAGTCGAATCCCTGCACGAAAATCGCGGTCTCGGCATGAGCTATGTCGTTGGCGAGCGAGCCGAGCGTCGCGACGCCTTCGATGTACCAGTGGATGCCGTCGAGCGCGATGTCGCCGGCCGGCATCGGCGGCGAGACGAGGCCGAGGCTGTCGGCGCAGGCGAACAGCTTGCCGAAGTCGACGGCGTAGCGATGCTGCGCGAGATTGGTCGTGTAGCGCGGCAAATCGATCCCGCAATAGGTCGAAAGCTGCATGCCGGCGACCATCGAAATGATCTCGGCGCCGGGGTAGTAGAAGCTGTCCTGGATCGGCCAGTTCCATTTCGACTCGCCGGGTGCATACATCTCGTAGTCCTGCACGCCGACGCCGTAGAAATCGACGAACAGCATGTGCGGCACGCCGCCCCAGCGTGCGATGCCGTAAATGCCGGCGTGCACGCCGAGCGAGTCGGAATTGCAGATGCTGCCGGTGCCGGTGCGGCAGCCAAGCGGCGCGAGGCTGCTGATGCCGGCGTCGAACACGATCGTGCCGCGCGGCGAGCCGCTGCGCGAGATCGTCGCGACGGGACCCGCGTTGCCCTTGCCATGCTGTGCGCCGACCGAGACGAACGGAATCGTGTACACGTAGTGGCCGACGTCGTCGCAGAAGAAGTTCTTGTTGGCGAGGTTCAGCGTGATGCGAAGGCGCTTGTTCGGCGATCCGCCGGTGGACAGCACGTCGAGGCCGAACAGCGGTCCGGGCGTCGCGGTCGCGCTCGCGATCGGATGCGAGAGTCCGGGCGGTCCCGGGTTGCAGTGATCGAAGCTAGGCTCGTCGTTGCCGATGACGACCCAGTACTGGCTGCCGGGATTATTGAGCGCGAAATACGGGCTCGTGTCGTACGCGATGCAGCCGATCCACGAATCGCCGATGCGCGTCGTCGAGCCGCCGCATGCCTCGCGCGTCTCGAGCGCGCCGGCCCAGACCGGCTGGCCGTTCGGCAGGTTCGGAAGGCCCGCGCGGCCGGGACAGGCTGCGAACGAGCTCGCGGCGTCGAAGAGACAGCCTTCCGGCGTCGGCAACGTGAAGTTGAGGCTCAGCGGCGACGCCGCGGTGCCGACGCCGGCCGGGAAGTCGCTGCGCACGCGACCGGCGCGAATGCCGGCGTCGTCGATCGACTGCGCGGTCGCGGCGCCGCCGAGACACGCCGCGAGCGCGGCGAGCAGCCACGCGTGCGGCTTCTTGGGCGGAACGGCGGATCGCGTCGCGATCATTGTCCAGGGTGCCGGCGCCGGGCGGGTGGTCGATGATACTAGCGGATGCGCGCGTCGAGCCCGCCGACGCCCTCGAGCTCGGCGCGCACGCGGTCGCCGCGCTGCAGCGCCGCGACGCCGGACGGGGTGCCGGTGAAAATCAGGTCGCCCGGCATCAGCGTCCAGAGCCGCGACAGCTCGTGGATGATCTCGGGCACCGTGAACAGCATGTCGGCGATGTCGGCGCGCTGCCGGAGCTCGCCGTTCACCGAAAGCGTCAGCCGCCCCGTGCGCGGATGGCGGATTTCGGCCGCGCGGCGCAGCGCCGAGACGGGCGCCGACTGATCGAATGCCTTCGACGAATCCCACGGCAGGCTCTTCGCCTTTGCCGTCGCCTGGAGGTCGCGACGCGTCAGGTCGAGCCCGACGCCGTAGCCGAACACGTGCTCCAGCGCGCGATCGATCGGAACGTCGCGCCCGCCCGATGCAAGCGCGACGACCATCTCGACCTCATGGTGCAGATCCGACGTGGCCGGCGGATAGGCGACGTCGCCGCCGTCCGCCACGATCGCGTCGTTCGGTTTCATGAAGAACACCGGCTGCGCGCGGTCCGGCACGGCGCCCATCTCCTTGGCGTGCTCGGCGTAGTTGCGGCCGATGCAGTAGATGCGATGCACCGGAAAGCGCATCGCGCTTCCGGCGACCGTGAGGCTCGGGACGCGCGGCGCATCGAACACATACGACATGGCGGGCTCCGCTGCGGGGAACCTGCCGAGGATAGCAGCGCCGCGCGCTCAGCTCTTGCCGCCGCGGCGGTCGCGGCGCCAGACGAGCTTGAGGCCCGACCAGACCGCGTCGATCGCGCAGACCTTAACGTCGACGAGTCCGAGCGGCAGCGCGATCGTGCGCACGGTGTCCTCGGTGACGTCGGTCGCGAGCCCGGCGGATTTCTTCGGCCACGAGGCCCAGATGACGCCGGCCGCGGGCATTCGCTTCGCGAGCGCGGCGATCTCGTGCTCGAGTGTCTTCGCCGACGTCGCGAAGACATGGGCGATGTCGAATGCGCCGCGCGCCGGCGCGAGCGTCAGGTCCGTCGCGCGAAGGCCAACGATCTTCGCGTAATCCGCTGGCGCCGCGCGTACCAGGACCCGCGTCGCCGGCGCGATGCCGAGCTTCTGCCAGATCGGCTTGCCGGAGTATCCGGTCGGAGCGGTGGTGTCCATGCGGCGATTCGATACCGCGTGCGCGTCGCCGTCAATGCGCGACGTCGCTGCGCATTCTTGCGCGAGCGCGTTGCGTACCGGCATTCACGGCGACGGTGCGATGCGTGCGACGAAGCCGTCGGACGCGCCTTGCGAGTGCGGTTCGAACGCGTTGTCCGTGCCGAGGTCCATCGACAGCGTTTCGCCGGCCACGTAGATGCCGGGCGTGTTGCCGGGCACGCCGTGGAGGGCGAGGTGCCACGCGGTGTCGTCGCCCGCGCCGCCGAGGA
>CALFNI010000375.1 GCA_937902695.1 uncultured Rhodanobacteraceae bacterium | reverse complement strand
GCATGGAGCGCGTTGTCGCCGATCGAATCGGAGCGGCTCGGTCTGTGGCTCTCGCGACTGACCGCGCGGCAGTACGAAGTCATGCAGCGCCGCTTCGGCCTCGGCGGCGCGCCGGTGCAGTCGCTCGCGGAGATCGGCCGCGATCTCGGCATCACGCGCGAGCGCGCGCGGCAGATCCAGGAAGAGGCGATGCGCAAGCTGCGCAAGCTTTCGCAGGACGAGTAGGCGCTCGCGGCGTGTCAGGGTACGCGTGGGAGAGGGTGAACCAAGATTGCCCTCACCCTGGCCCTCTCCCGCAAGCGGGAGAGGGGAAAGACTGGCGGTCCTCTCCCGCAGGCGGGAGAGGTGAAACGCAGGCGGTTATTCCGGCAGCATGAAGGCCGCGACGGCGCGGCGGCCTTCCGATGCGAGCAGGTTGTACGTACGGCTCGCGGCCGCGTTGTCCATGACTTCGACGCCGATGCGCCGCCGCAGCAACGAAACCAGCACCTCGCGCGGCGGAAACACCTGCTTCTCGCCGGTGCCGAGCAGGACGACTTCGGGCTCGAGGCTCGCGATCGCCTCGGCGGCCGCTTCGTCGAAGTCGGCCGCGTTCGTGACCGGCCAGTTTTCGATGACCCGATCCGGCGCGAGCACGAAGCTCTGCGTCAGCGGCCGATCGACGATCGTGATCGCTCGCGGCGTGCACGCGCGCACGAAGAGATAGCCTTCGGCGGGTTCCTGCGTCAGCTGCATCGTGGGTCCTTTCGAGTGTGCGTCACGTGCGCGGCAGCTCGATCCTCGGCTGCTTCGGGTTGCGACGGAAGAAGCATGCGATGCGCCCGATCGCCTGCACGAGCGACGCGTGCGATGCCTCCCGCAACAGCTCGATCGTCTCGGCGCGGTCTTCGCGGTCGGCGTCCGAGAGCTTCACCTTGACGAGCTCGTGGTGCGCGAGCGCGCCGTCGAGCTCCTTCAGGAGCGAGGGCGTGACGCCCTTCTGGCCGACCATGACGACCGGGTCGAGCCCATGCGCGATCGTGCGCAGGTAACGCTTCTGGTTCGTCGACAACTGCATGAACGGAAACCTAATGGAGACAGGCGGTTACGAGGCCGCCGAGGCGCAAAGGGTATCATGCGGCCTCCTTGACTGAATCCCGGCGCGGGGCCGCGCGGACGATGGCGCGCAGCAAGTCGAGCACCCGCTGGCTCCAGGAACATTTCAGCGATCCGTACGTGAAGCGCGCGCAGGCGGAGGGCTGGCGTTCACGCGCGGTATTCAAACTCGAAGAGCTGATCGAGCGCGACCGGCTTCTCAAGCCGGGCATGGTCGTCGTCGATCTCGGCGCCGCGCCCGGCGGCTGGTCGCAGATGGCGCGCTCGCGCGTCGGCGCAGCGGGTCGCGTGATCGCGCTGGACATCCTGCCCATGCAGGGCATCGCGGGCGTCGACTTCATCGAAGGGGATTTCCGCGAGGAAGAGGTACTGAAATCGCTGGAAAAACATCTGGATGGAGCGAGCGTTGATCTTGTGCTTTCCGACATGGCCCCCAATCTCTCCGGCATGAGCAGCGTCGATCAGCCGCGGGCGATGCATCTGGCTGAACTCGCCGAGGCATTCGCGCAAGCGCATCTCGGAACGGGCGGGGCGTTCGTGACCAAACTTTTCCAGGGTGAAGGCTTCGATGCATACGTCAGGCGCTTGCGCCAACGGTACGAGCGCGTCAGCATGCGAAAGCCCAAGGCCTCGCGGGCGCGCAGCGCCGAGGTCTATGCGCTCGCAATCGGCAAGAAACGGCAGGACACGTGAGGCGGATTTGATGAAGGCGGGTCTGGAGTATTCGGCGGTAGCACTATGAACGACATGGCCAAGAATCTCTTGCTCTGGGTGATCATCGCGGTCGTTCTCCTGACCGTGTTCCAGAGCTTCAACCCGCGCTCGTCGG
>CALFNI010000374.1 GCA_937902695.1 uncultured Rhodanobacteraceae bacterium | reverse complement strand
GACCGAATAGTCATGCCGGATATGGTTGAACTTCGCGTCGAGGGACTGAAGGTGCTGCGGGGCGGCCGCGAGGTTCTGCACGGCGTGTCCATCGCACTGCGGCCAGGCGAGATCACCACCCTGCTGGGTGCAAACGGCGCCGGCAAATCGTCTCTGATGATGGCCGTTGCCGGGGTCCTGCCCATTGCCAGCGGGAAGATCGTGCTCGGCGACCGCAGCCTTGCCGGCCTGCCGCCGGATATTGTGCGGCGCGCCGGGGTTGCCGTAGTCGCAGAGGGACATCCGGTTCTCAATCACCTCAGCGTTCACGACAACCTGCGGGCCGCCGGGACGGTGCGCCGGACCCTGCACTCGGCGATACGCCCAATCTCACGACTCCGACATCAGCAGCGCCAGCGGCAGCTCGCGAAACAATGAGCCGACCTCCAACGTCGCCCCGCCGGAGTCCGCCGGGGCGGGGACGCGGGAATCGCCCGTGAGGACGTTGCGGAAGCTGCGGATGCCGGAAGAATCCGGGATGAGAATTCGCGTGTCGGCCCAGACCTCCGGGCCGATCGGCGCGATCGGTGTGATCGAACAGCAGTGTCGGACCGACCTTGCCGATTGCAGCGGTGCTGTAGCCCTTGGCGCGGGCCAGTTGCAGCAGAACCTCCTCGTTGAGGTAGTTACCGGCAAAGTGCTCGTCGACGTCCCCTAGCACGAGGTCGTTTTCGATGAAGGGCGTGACCGTATCGCCCGCCGGCGCGACGGTGTATCCGGTGAAAATGGTATTGCTGAACGTACCGCTGTCGCCGAGATAGTGCCCGGTCGCCATCGCCGAACTGTTGGCCATCGTAAACGTCGGGAACATCGAGTGCGAGTTTGCGAAGTTGACGCCCTTGTCGCGCACATCTGCCATCGCCGGAGCGGTCTCGGGCTTGACGATCAGGGCGCGCAGCCCGTCCGGCACAAAGAGGATGAGGTTGTGAGGTTTGTCGTTCTGGGCGTTCGCAGCGGAAGCGGACAATACCGCCAAGCTTATGGATATCGATAAGATTGCGCGACGCATCAAAACCTCCTTCAGGGGCGGGCAGGCCGAAAAAGCCTTTGCCCCTGTTTAGTTTTTCTGTACGACGGAATTGTTACAGCCGCGGCCGCGTGCCAGATTGTGCACACTGTCCGGAACACTGGACCCTGCCTCAAGGTTGCAAGTAAACAAGCGCATGTTCAAACGTATTCTGATCGCCAATCGCGGCGAGATCGCCTGCCGGGTCATCAAGACAGCCCGGCGCATGGGTATCGAAACCGTCGCCGTCTATTCCGAAGCCGATCGCGACGCGCTTCACGTCGAGATGGCGGATGACGCCGTCTTCATCGGTCCGCCGGCCGCGGCCGAAAGCTATCTCCTGATCGAAAAGATCGTGGACGCGTGCCGCAAGACCGGCGCGCAGGCGGTGCATCCCGGCTACGGATTCCTGTCCGAGCGCGAGGCGTTTCCGCGTGCGCTTGCGGATGCCGGCATCGTGTTCATCGGTCCCAATCCCGGTGCGATCGCGGCGATGGGCGACAAGATCGAATCCAAGAAGGCAGCTGCGAAAGCAAAGGTCTCCACCGTTCCCGGCTACCTCGGCGTGATCGAGGACGACAAGCACGCCGTGAAGATCGCTGACGAGATCGGTTATCCCGTGATGATCAAGGCCTCGGCCGGCGGCGGCGGCAAGGGCATGCGCATCGCGCACGCAACGTCAGAGGTCGCCGAAGGCTTCAACCTCGCGAAGGCGGAAGCCAAGGCGTCGTTCGGCGACGATCGCGTCTTCATCGAAAAGTTCATCGTCGATCCCCGTCACATCGAAATCCAGGTGCTGGGCGACAAGCACGGCAATGTCATCTATCTCGGCGAGCGCGAATGTTCGATCCAGCGCCGCAACCAGAAGGTCATCGAGGAGGCGCCGTCGCCGCTGCTCGACGAGGCGACGCGCAGGAAGATGGGCGAGCAGGCAGTCGCACTGGCCAAGGCCGTCGGCTACGACAGCGCCGGCACCGTCGAGTTCGTCGCCGGACAGGACAAGAGCTTCTTCTTCCTCGAGATGAACACGCGCCTGCAGGTCGAGCATCCGGTGACCGAGCTCGTCA
>CALFNI010000373.1 GCA_937902695.1 uncultured Rhodanobacteraceae bacterium | reverse complement strand
TGCAGGGCGGCGTGAAGGGCGACGAGGGCGGCGAGTCGAAGGTCGAGAAACTCGAGATCAAGACACCGGGCCGCGTCAGCGCGGCCGAGTACGACCGCGCCGTCCGCGACATCACGGCGTTCCTGACCTACGCCGGCGAGCCCGCGGCGCTCAAGCGGACGTCGATGGGCGTCTGGGTGCTGCTCTACCTCGCCTTCTTCACGTTCCTCGCCTGGCTCCTGAAGCACGAGTTCTGGAAGGACGTCCACTGATCGCCCGAGCCCGGGCGGCCAAGGCTGCCCGGGCCCGCTCCCTGGAGTGACGCCCCGGCGGGCTCGCACCGCCGTGCCATGACGCACTGCCGCAACGCCACGATGCGCCCTGAGGCCGTCTAGGCGCTTTGCGGGGGCGCGTAGTACATTCGGTCCGAAGGGGCAGCTGGTTCCCGGGAGGGGGTTCGAGAATGGCCTTGAGTCAGCGTTCGCGCACGGTTTTGACCCTGTATTCGGCCCGGGACTGCATCCATTGCCACCGGGTCAGGCTCGTGCTCGCGGCCAAGGGCGTCACCTACGACCTCGTTCCGGTCGATCTGGACGATCCCCCGGAGGATCTCCTCGACCTGAACCCGTACAACTCGGTGCCGACTCTGGTCGACCGCGACCTCGTCCTCTACGACACCAGCGTCATCTGCGAATACCTCGACGAGCGCTATCCGCACCCGCCGCTGATGCCGGTCGATCCGCTCTCGCGCGCGCGGCTGCGCCTGGCGATCGTGCGCATCGAGAACGACTGGCTGACGCTGGTCGACCAGATCGAAGCGGGCGGGAAGGCGGCCGATGCGGCGCGCAAGACGCTCCGCGACGAGCTCATCAAGAACGCCTCGGCGTTCAAGGCGTCCAAGTTCTTCCTGAGCCCGGAGATGAGCCTTGCCGACTGCGCGCTCGCGCCGCTGATCTGGCGCCTCGACGCGCTCGGCGTGCAGCTCCCGAAGGAAGCACACGTGATCATCGACTACGGCGAGCGCATTTTCCGCAGCCAGGGATTCACGCGCAGTCTGACGCCGGAAGAGAAACTGCTGCGGCCGTGACTACGGAACCGTTCCAGTCCATGCGCATCGCGACCGCCGCTCCAGGATCCGCGACATGACCCAGCCGACGGCGATGTCGTCGAATCGCCCGTACCTGCTCCGCGCGCTCTACGAGTGGATCAGCGACAACGGCCTCACGCCGTACATCCTCGTCGACGCGACGAACCCCGGCGTGCGCGTGCCGCCGGGCGCCGCGAAGGACGGCAAGGTCGTGCTCAACATCGCCGCGCGCGCCGTCACGCAGTTCGAGATCGCCAACGAGCGCATCCACTTCCTCGCACGCTTCGGCGGCGTCAGCCAGCCGGTCGACGTCCCGATGGCCGGCGTGCTCGCGATCTACGCGCAGGAGAACGGGCAGGGGATGATGTTCTCGGCCGAGAACGCACCGCCCGAACCGCCGCCGGCGACGGCGAAAACCGATGAGGCCGCGGCCAAGAAGCCGCACCTTCGCGTCGTGAAGTAGGCCGCACGGCGGGTGCCGCCGTCAGTGGATCGTCCTGATCGGTACGACGTTCGAATCCGGCAGCGCGCGCAGATGGGCCACCTGCGGCAGGCTCCACGCGCCGAGGTGATGCCCTTCCAGATCGAGGTGCCCGCGATGGCGGTCGCTGCCGTCGAGGCTGATGTCGAAACCGTACCGCCGGACGATCGTCGGCAGTCCGTCGACGCGTGCGATGCGGATGCGCGTCAGCGAAACGGTCTGATCGAGCAGCTGCACGCCGGCCTCGCGGCAGAGCTCGCGGCCGTGGCGGATCGCGCGCTCGCGCGCGCCGAGCGCGTCCATCCAGAGCCAGACGGCAAGGGCGATCGTGAAAAGAAGCAGCCAGGTTCCGAGCATCGCCGGAGTGTGAATAGCGTCGCGTTCGCTGGCAAGGCCGCCGGCTGCGGGCCGTGATCGCGCGCCGGTTTTGGCGCGGGCGGCGTTGGTTACAATTGCAGCAGGGGTTGGCAAGACGCAGGAGCGGGCCGGACGGCGAACCGTGGTTCGCGGGTCCGCTGCGTCGCTTCGCCAGCCGCTGCCGACAGGGGGAGCGATGAAGCTGATTTTTCCGAATGGCGAGCATGCGCCGGCGACGCTCGAAGAAGGCGTCGCGAGCGTCGGCACCGCGTCCGATTGCGTGATCGTGCTGGCGGCGCCCGGCGTCGCCGCGCATCACGCCGAGATCGAAACGCGGGCCGGGCAGAGCGTCGTGCGGCCGCTCGATGCGAGCGCGCCGACCGTATTGAACGGCCGGCAGATCACGCAGGAAACGCCGCTGAAGCCGGGCGATCTCGTGCTGTTCGCGCGCGTCGGCTGTCGCGTGTCGTCGGATCGTCCGGTCGCCGCGACGGCACCGCCGCCGTCGGCGCGCAAGAGCGCGGACGAAGCGGCGCGCACGCGCGTGCGCAACACGCTGCCGAAATACATGCTGCGCGGCGTCTCGGGCGCGACGTTCGGCAAGACCTTCGCGCTGAGCGGCTCGATGGTCATCGGCCGCCAGGCCGACAGCGATATTCCGGTCCCGGCCGAGGAGATTTCACGCCATCACGCGCGCCTGCAGGTGACGGCCGACGGCGTGCTCGTCGAAGACATGAACTCGGCGAACGGCACCTTCATCAACGACAAGCGCGTCCAGAGCGGGGTGCTCAGGCCCGGCGAGGAGCTGCGGCTCGACACGGTGCGCTTCATGCTCGTCGCGCCCGGCATGGATGCGCGCCAGCAGGCGACGGCGGCGCGCGTGGAGCCCGCGAAAGCGCAAGCGCCGGAAGCACAAGCCGCGGGCGGCAAGGTCTTCGGGATCCTCATCGCGATCATCGTCGTCGCGGCGATAGCGTTCTTCGCGGCGCGGTATTACGGCGTCGTCTGAGCTCGACCGAAAACGCGCGCGATCGTCGTCCCCGCGAAAGCGGGGACCCGGCGACTTCGCTCTCGCTTCGAAAAAGGCGCGAGGTTCCCGCTTTCGCGGGAACGACGAACGAGGCTAATCGTTCGCCGCATCAGCCGTCGGCAACAACTCGATCCGCATCGAAAGATCGACCGCGCGCACATGCTTCGTCAGCGCACCGATCGAAACGAAGTCGACGCCGGTCTCCGCGATCGCGCGCACGCGATCGAGGCTCACCGAACCCGACACCTCGAGCGGCACACGTCCGTCCACTTCGGCGACCGCCTGCGACAGCTCGTGCAGCTCGAACTCGTCGAGCATGATGCGATCGGCGCCGGCGGCGAGCGCTTCGCGCAGCTCGCTGAAGTTCTCGACCTCGGTTTCGACCATCACGCCGGGATGCAGCGTGCGCGCGCGTGCGATCGCGGCGCTGATCGAACCGGCCGTCGCGATGTGGTTTTCCTTGATCAGGACCGCGTCGAAGAGCCCGATGCGGTAGTTGGCGCCGCCGCTGACGCGGACCGCGTATTTCTGCGCGAGGCGCATGCCCGGCACGGTCTTGCGCGTATCGAGGATCGTCGTGCGCGTGCCGCGGATCGCATCGACGAATGTCGCGGTCGCCGTCGCGGTCCCCGACAGCGTCTGCAGGAAATTGAGCGCCGTGCGCTCGCCGGTCACGAGCGCGCGCGCGGGACCTTCGAGCCTGCAGAGCAGCGCGCCCGCGGCGACGTGCGCGCCGTCGTTCGCGAGCCATTCGACGCGGACGCTCTCGCTCAGCGCGCGGAACACCGCGTCGAACCATGCGGTGCCGCAGAGCACCGCGCCCTCGCGCGTGACGACGCGCGCGCGCGCGATCGCGCCGGGCGCGAGCAGATCCGCGGTGACGTCGCCGGCGCCGACGTCCTCGTCGAGCGCGCGGTGCACGTCGCGCTCGATCGACGCCTGCGAAGGCAGCGCTGCGATGGGAAGGTCTGGCGACATCGGTGGATGGGTCGACGGCCGGGCCGCCGAGGATACGGCAATCATCGCGCTGACCTGTTACGCCGGCGTCAGTTCGTGGCGGCTGCGGGTTTGGGCGTGGCCGCGGAATCCGCTTGCGCGCTGCGCAGGCGCGCGACGATCGCGTCGAGCGCGCGGTCGAACAGCGGGACTTCCTCGAGCACGATCGTCGAGCCGCGGCGAAGCTCGGCCGCGAGCGCGAAGACGGTCTTGTCGCAGACCTTGAGGCCGCGACGGTTCACGAAAAGGTATTTCGAGCTGATCGGGCTGATCCACGAAAGCTTCGCGCGCTCGCGATTGCCCGCCTCGTCGGCGAACTCGAGCCAGGTGCCTACCTTGATCTCGCGCGCGGACTTCAGGAACTCGTCATCCTCGGCATAGTTTTCCTCCGGCGCCGGCGTCTCGACCGGGTTCGAGTTGAGGACGATCTCCTCGACCGGGCTCTGCGTCGCCGGAACCTGCGAGGCCACGGCGGGCGCGTCGGCCGGCGCTCCGCCCGCCGGCACGGCTTGCGGCGCCGCGCCGGGAATCGCCGAAGCCGCGCCGGCCGCGATGACTTCCTTCGCGGTGCGCACCTCGACCTTCTCGCCATCGAGCAGGCGCTTGTAGAACTGCGCGAGCTCCTGCATCAGCTGCTTGACGTCGTTGTCGTGGTACGCGACGGTCGAAAGGCCGTGGCGCAATGCTTTTTCGAGCTGCGGCAACAGCGCGCGAAGGCGCGTGCGCTCGAGGTCGTTGGTCTTCGGCAGCGCGCTCCAGACGAACTCGTCGGCGAAGCGCAGCGCGCTCTTCCACTCGTCGGAGCTCTCGCCCTGGCGCAGCAGCGTCAGCACGAGGTAGTTCGCCCACGGCCGCGACAGCACCGCGTGCACGACCGGCGGGAGATTGCGCTCCTCGATGCGCGAGAGGATTTCGCGCGCGGCGGTGCGGCGTGCGTCCTGCAGTTTTTCGCGGCCGCGCGTCGCCTCGGCGGCGCGCTGCTCGGCGATCTCGGCGCGGCGGTGATACTGCTCCATGAAGCCGCCGAAGCTTTCGAGCTCGCGATCGAAGACGCCGACGTCGTCGTCGAAGTCGGTCAGGATCGATTCGACGACGTGCCGGATGCGATCCTGCAGGCGGTGATCCTTGTCCGATTCCTCGCTCCAGCTCTTGCCGGCATCGGCGAGCGCATCGAGCAGCCGGCGCGCCGGATGCGTCTTCTGCGCGAAGAGATGCTTGTCGAGGATCGCGACCTTGAGATATGGAATCTGCAGGCGTCCGAGCAGCGCCTGGATCTGCGCCGGCAGGTTGCGGTCCTGCAGGATGAACTCGAACAGCATGCCGACGAGGTCGATCGTGTCCTCGTCGGCCGACGACACGTGATGCTGCTTGGCTTCGCCCGAGAGCTTGTGGACCTGCTCCATCAGCTCCTGCTTCAGCGCCTGCACGGCCTGCGCCGCGTCTGCCATCGAATCGCGCGGCATCGCGGGCGCCTGGCCCTGCAGGATCGTGAGCGCGCTGAGGAGCTCCGTCGGCGTCAGGCCCTGCGCGCCGCCCGATGCGTAATCGCCCGACGACACGCGGCCGTGATGGCGGCTCGCAAGGAGATTGCGCAGCGTGCCGTACAACTCGGCCTGGAGCTCCGCCGCGGCGGGATCGTAATACGCCGAGCCCGCGCCGCCGGCGAGCGGCATGCCGCCCTGCGCCGGTACGAGCGGGCCCGCACCGCCGCTCCCCGGTGCGGGCATCGGCCGGCTTCCCTGCGGGAGCACGTGACGGATCTGCGGCAGCACGCCGGCGCGGATCAGTTCGATGTTGACTTCTTCGTACAGCGGATCGAGGCCGGCCATCACATAGCGGTCGAACAGCTTGTAGATGATCAGCTTGACCTGGACGTTGACCTGGAACTCTTTTACCGCGATGCGGAACGCCTGGCCGAGCACCGCGGGACCGATCGGGTTGTTCGCATCCTCGACCTTCCCGCCGCCGATGATGACGCCGAGGCGCTGGTTGATCTGGTAGAGCGATCGCTGCAGCCGGTTCTCGGCCTTGGCGACCATGCTCGACACGGCGAGCGATTCCTCGAGCTCCTGGTCGTCGACGAGCGAAAGGCCGCCGGCCTGCGGCGCCGCTTCGGGCTTGACGGCCTTGAGCTTGCCCTCGGCGAACTCGGTGAAGTTCTTCGCGGCCTGATCCTGGAACAGGCGCTCGACGAGCTGGCGCTTCTTGCGCACCTCGCGCATGCCGTCGAAGAACTCGGTCTGGATCGCATTCGATCCGGCGCGCTCGGCGAGATCGAACAGCGCGTCGTCGACATTTTCGAACAGCGTCGAGACGAGGCCGTTGATGCGCTTCTGCGAAATGCCGCGCACGAGCTTCAGGATGTCGCCCAGCCGATCGTTGCCGCCCGGCATGCCCTGCCGCTGCGACAGATCGACGACTTTCTGCGTGTCCTTGGGGGCGGTCATGAAGCTCTCGATCCTCGCTCTGCGCACTCGCCGGCGAGACGCTGAACCTCGTCACGGAATCATAGGGAGAAATTGTTAAAGCGGCGTGATTTCCGTCACGAAAGGCCGGGTTCGCCGTCAGGCTGACTGAAATTGCCGCCGTGCGGTGGCGCCTCGGGGCGGCCGCTCAGGGACGGGGAAAATCCTCGATCTGCGAGGTCGCGATCGCCTCGTCCGGCAGCATCACCGGAATATCGTCCTCGATCCGGTAGATGGTACGGCCGTCGCGCGTGATCAAGCCCGCCGACGGTGCCGCCTTGAGCGGCGTGCCGCCTTCCGTGCTGATCCTGCCGGCGGCGACGGCACGGCCGAGCGCGTCGAGCTCGCCCGCCGACAACGGCCGCACCGGGGATTTCGTGACCGGATCGCAGAGGATGTCGAGCAGGCGTTTGTCGATCATGAGTCCGGAGCGTTTCGAAGCGGAGTGCCGGCGCGGCAGGCGTCGATGCAGGCCCGCGCAGCTTTGCGCGTACAATACCCGTTTTGCCGAGCACCCGCCGCGCACCCTCCATGAGCGAGCCCGCCAAAGAACGTCCTCGCGTCGGCGTCGTGATGGGATCCCGCTCCGATTGGGACACCCTGCAGCATGCGGCGGCGACGCTCGCCGATCTCGGCATCGCGCACGACGTGCGCGTCGTCTCCGCGCATCGCACGCCCGATCTTCTTTTCGAATACGCCGAGGCGGCCATCGACCGCGGCCTCGCCGCGATCATCGCGGGCGCCG
>CALFNI010000372.1 GCA_937902695.1 uncultured Rhodanobacteraceae bacterium | reverse complement strand
GAGGCGCTCGATGCGCGCGACATCTTCTGCGGCGTGAACGCGGCCGACTATTCCGGCTATCCCGATTGCCGTCCCGAGTTCATCGAAGCATTCGAGCGCCTCGCGAATCTCGCCACCAAAGCCGGCGTCGAAGGCCGCGGAATCTCCATCCATGCACCGCTGATCGATCTCGGCAAGGCCGACATCGTGCGCGAAGGGATGCGGCTCGGCGTCGATTTCGCGGCGACCGTGTCGTGCTACCAGGCCGATGCCGACGGCCGCGCCTGCGGCGCGTGCGATGCGTGCCGGCTGCGCACGCAAGGCTTCGCGGCGGCTAAGGTGGCCGATCCGACGCGCTACGCCGAGTGATCGCGTCGCCTTCACGCGATCTAGACGGCGCTGACTGACTCGCAAGCAGCCTCAGCCGAAAGCCAGCCACTAAGCGTACAGATTCGGCTGGCGATACTCCGCCCCGACTTCCTCACGTATAGGGGTATAAAAATGAAACACGCCCTCGCTCTTGCGATCGGTAGTGTGCTGGCCTTCCCGGCGGCTGCTGCAAACCTCATTCCGAATCCCGACTTCACGAGCGGCACCACCGGCTGGACGATGTCCACGACCGGCACCGGCACTGCGACACTCGACGCCTCGACGGGCGATCCGCAGGCGCCGTCGATTCGCGTCGTGGCCAATCCGGCGAACACCGCCGTCAGCGTGTTCTCGTCCTGCGTCCCGGTCGACGACAGCCAGAGCGTCGATCTCTTGGTGAACCTCCGCGGGAATGCCGGTGCGGCGACGGTCGAAGTGGACACCTTCGGCGACGTGAACTGTTCCAGCGCGCTGACCCAGGTCGTGAGCACGGCCGTCCAGGCGAATCAGACCTGGACGACGTACACGCTCCCCAACGTTCCGCTTCCGAACGGCGCGCAGACCGCGATGGTCGTGCTGACCGCGACCGAAGGCACCGACGGATCGGCGGGCGACGCGAACTTCGATCACATCCAGCTCGGCCCGGCCGGCACCGTGCCGAGCTTCGTCGACGTCAATCAGGAAGGCCTGACCGGCACCTGGTACAACCCGCAGACGAACGGGCAGGGCATGCAATTCACGTTCTCGCCCGACGATACGACACCGGGCGTCGGCACGCTGTTCGGCACGTGGTACACGTACGATACGACGGCCGGCGACGAGACCTCGCAGCGCTGGTACACGATCCAGGCGCCGCTGACGACCGCCGCGGAGAGCGTCGACTTCCCGATCTACCAGAACACCGGCGGCAACTTCGATGCGCCGCCGGCGACCACCGCCGTGCAGGTCGGCACCGGCTCGCTCGCATTCGATTCGTGCACGAGCGGCACGTTCACGTATGCCTTCGACGATGGGCGCACCGGCACGATTCCGCTGTCGCGCATCATGCCGAACGTCAACTGCGTCGAGACCGGCACGCCGACGATCGCGCCGAGCGACTTCGGGCTCTCGGGCACCTACTACGATCCGACGACGGCCGGCCAGGGCATGCTCGTCGAAATCAATCCTGAGAACGCGTATTCGTTCGTCGGCTGGTACACGTACGCGCTTTCCGGCCAGACCAGCGGCGCATCGGGCCAGCGCTGGATCACGGCGCAGGCGCCGTACACGAACGGCTCTGGCACGGTTGATCTGACGCTTTACGACACGACCGGCGGCACGTTCGATTCCGACGCCACGCAGGTCAGCACCGCGCCGATCGGCACCGCGACGCTGACGTTCACGAGCTGCACGACCGCGACGTTCGATTACACGATCACGGACGGCGAGCTCGCCGGCCAGAGCGACACGATTCCGCTGTCGCGCCTCGGCAGCACGCCCGCGAGCTGCTCTTCGATCACGCAGTAACCATCGAAACGGCCGGGCCCGGACGCCCGGCCGTCAATGGGGACGAAGCCCTCGCCCGGCGGGCGAGGGCTTTCGTTATCCCGCGCCCGCGCGCTCGCAAACGCGAACCCGCTACAATACGCGCCCCGGGATCGGCGGCCACGCCGACGCCCCGCGCCGACACCCGACGCATGCGCGCGGGCACGCGGCCGCGACGCACGATTCCTTCAGTGGGCCGTTAGCTC
This sequence comes from uncultured Rhodanobacteraceae bacterium, assembly GCA_937902695.1. GTDB lineage: Bacteria > Pseudomonadota > Gammaproteobacteria > Xanthomonadales > Rhodanobacteraceae > Dokdonella_A. Next base: position 4,206 of record CALFNI010000372.1, on the reverse strand, counting down.
AGCGGTAGAGCAGTGGACTTTTAATCCATTGGTCGATGGTTCGATCCCATCACGGCCCACCAGATCATCGCCCCAACCCCGCAAATCACGCCACCCAAACGCGACTGGAAGCGAAGTGGAATGACTCGCATCTCCTGTCCGCGGCAGCATCGAGCGTCACCCGCGTCCGGCCGAACACGGAGATCCGCCATGAAACGCGCGCTTGCTGGCCTCGCGGCCCTGCTCATTCCGGTCGTCGCCGGCGCGACGCAAGTGATCGACGACTTCGAATCCGGCACGAACGCGAACCAGTGGGGCTGGACCAACGGCAGCGGCGGCAACTTCATCATCGAGCCCGACGGCGGCAATCCCGGCGCGTGGCTCGATAGCGGCGTGCCGTATTTTTCCGACCATCCGAACCTGACCTCGCTGCCGCCCGACGGCACCGCGCTTCGCGACGCGCTCGCCAGCGGCACGTTGTCCGCGGCGCAATTCGACGTCGAGCGCCTCGATACATCCGACGTCACGAACTGCCATCCGACCGCGACCGAAGCGAGCACGTTCTCGCTCGCATTCTTCGACATCCACAGCGACCCCGGCGGCGCAGTGATCGAGGCGCACGACGATGACGGCGCCACATCGCCGGCGGGATTCTGGCCGTGGATGACGGTGTCGTTCGCGATCGACAGCAGCGCGACCGACACGCCGCCGGGCTGGGTGCTGAATGCGCCGCCCGAGCTCGGCTACACGTGGCAGGACCTGATGCACAACATCGACGGCATCCGCTTCTGGATCGTCAATCCGGAGCAGATCACCTTCGACGCCTGCTCGCACATGGGCGCCGACAACATCATCGTCACCTACGGCGCCGCCGCCGACACGATCTTCGCGAACGGATTCGATCCGGACTAGCGCGCGCTTCAGCCGCGCAGCGTCTCTAGCAGGTCCTCGACGATGGGCGACTTCGCGAGTCCGGGCGCGAGCACCGCGCGCATCACGAGCCCGCGCAGCGGCGGCCTGACGTTCACCTCGGCGAGAACGCCGTCGCTCAATTCCCGCTCGACGGCATGCGCGGGCAGGAGGCCGAGCGCATCGGCGCCGGCCAGGATGCCGCGCTTGACGCCTTCGACCGTGCCGAGCGCCTGCATGCGCGGCAACGGCGTCTGTGCGGCTTCGAAATACTGCCGCAGCACCTGGTGATAATCGCCGGCCGCATCGCTCATGTAGAAATCGCAGGTCTGCAGCTGCTCCGGCGAAGCGCTCCGGTCCGCGAACGGATGCGCCGGCGCGCCGAAGATCACGAGGTTCGTCTTCGCCAGGATCGTGCTTTCGTCCTGCCCCGCCTCGGCTTCGATGATGAGGCCGAGATCGCACGTGCCGGCCGCGACGCTCGCGCGAATCCCGCTGCAGATTCCGGTGGCGACCTCGAGCCGCGTCTTCGGCCATCGCGCACGCAGCGCGGCGAGCGGCTGCGGCAGCACGTAGGCGCTGAGCGACTCGACCGCGGCGACGACGAGGGTGCCGCTGACGTCCGTCGAGACCCTGGCGAGCTCGGTCACGCATTCGCTGGCGAGCGCGAGCATCTGTTTAGCGTACGGAAGCAGTGCGTCTCCGGCCGGTGTCAGCACCGATCCCTTCGCTGATTTCCGGAAGATCGCGGTGCCGAGCGTTCGCTCCATCGCGCTCAGCGTCTCGGAAATCGTCGACTGCGAGACGCCGAGCGCGCGTGCCGCGCGCGCATGCGCGCCCGATTCGACGACGCTGACGAAGACACGAAGCTGCCGGAGCTCGAGATCCGTCTTCACGACTGTGCCTCATCCATCGACTTTACCGATCCGACCGATCGCCATTTTGGAGTGCCGCAAACGAGCGCGTACGGTGCCGCGAGCGAACCAGAGATTCCAAGACCGGCGCGAGTCGCACAAACATGCAGACGTTCCCGCGGCACGCAGCGTTGCTGATCATCGACGTCCAGGACGGATTCGACGCGCCGCGCTGGGGGCGGCGCAACAACCCGGCGATGGAATCGCGCATCGTCGAGCTTCTTGCCGCGTGGCGCGCGAGCGGCCGTCCCGTGATCCATGCCAAGCACATGTCGCCGGACCCTACCTCACCGCTGCGGCCCGGACAACCCGGCAACGCGTTCAAGGCGGTCGTCGCGCCGCGCGACGGCGAGATCGTCGTCGAGAAGCGCGTGCACAGCTGTTTCATCGGAACGCCGCTCGAAGCGGAACTGCGCCGGCGCGGCCACGACACGCTCGTGATCGTCGGCATGATGACGAATCACTGCGTTTCCACCACGGCACGAATGGCCGGCAACCTCGGCTTCGCGGCGTGGGTCGTTTCGGACGCGACCGCGACGTTCGATCGCGTCGGCCACGACGGAACCGCATATTCCGCCGAGCAGATCCACGCGATGGCGCTCTGCGACATCCACGGCGAGTTCGGCGTCGTCGTCGATACGGCGACGGTGCTTTCGGCGATCGGCCACTCTGCACGCGCTGGCGCCGCCGGGGAATATCCATGAGCCCGACACGTTCTTGCATCGAGCGCGCGCGGATCGCGCGCGAAGGCATTTGCTGACCCAAGGAGCAATCCGGATGCATCTTTCCATGGACGACACACCGGCGCCGATCGACATCTGGAAGCGCCCGCGACCGGTGCGGATCGAGTTCGAGAAGCTCGTTCGCGGCACGATCAACCAGGCCGCCGACAGGCGGCATTGCGAGCGCACGTTCCGCGTGCTCGTCGGATCGGGACGCGATTGCGTGCTGCACAGCATCGAGCTTCCGATCGTGGTGATTCCGCTGCGCGGCCGACTGAAGCTGACCGAAGGCGACGGTACGCGGCTTCTGCACCGCGGCCAGGTCTTCGTCGGCGACGGCGGCCAGCGCGTGCAGCTCATCGGCGGGAGTGATTCGCTCTGGATGGCTCTGGCCGCGCCGCCCGGCGCGTGGCGGCAGTTCGTGGACGTGATCTGCGAGCAGACGGTTCCCGCGCCGGTGCTGCTGCCGGCGACGCACGCGGCCGATCGCGGCTTCGCGCGGGCGGCCGTGCGCCTCGCGCGCGAGGCGCGCGATCACGCCACCTCGGGACGCTGCGAGGGCGCGATGCTCGGTTTCGTCGCGCTGCTGCTCGATCTGCAGTCGATCTTCGATGCGCTCATCGCGCGCTGCCCGGGCCGCACGCTCGGCCAGCGTCGCGGCGTGTTCCTGCGCCTGCAGCGCGTCTGCAACTACATGGAGTCGAGCAGCGACCTCGATCTCGGCATCGCCGGGTTCGCGCGCGTCGCCAATTATTCGCCGTGCCATTTTCTACGCACGTTCAACACCGTATACGGCAAGACGCCGCATGCGGTGCTGATCGAGCAGCGCCTCAAGCGCGCCCTGCGGCTCGTCAACGACACCGCGCTCAGCATCACCGAAGTCGCGCACGCGAGCGGCTTCGAGGATCGCTGCGCATTCGCGCGCTCGTTCAAGCGCCGCTACGGCGAGACGGCATCGGCGGTCCGCGAACGAAGGCTCGCTGCTGCCGCCGTCTGCGATTGAGTGCATCGATCAGCGGTTGGTAGCCCACAACTCAATTTTTCCCAAGTCTTCTCAAAAGAAACGACTCGGCCTTGCGGGCTACGTTTTCTTAATGTCGTTGCACGCCGGTGACGTGTGTCGCCGCGCGATTCGTTCGGCGATCAGGAGATCCTTCAATGCAACAAACGCTGCTCCGACAGTCGATCCGCCACGCACTGGCTGCGCGTGCCGCGATCGCGATGGCGCCGCAGAGCGCTCGATCCGCCATGGCACTGGCAGCCCTCGGGCTCGTGCCGGCCGCGGCCTTTGCGCAGGATGCGCCGCAGGACCAGAACGGCAACCAGCAGCTCGAGACGATCACGGTCACGGGTTCGAACATCCGCCGCGTCGACATCGAGACGTCCAATCCCGTCGTCACGATCGATCGCGCGACGATCCAGAAAACCGGCAAGCTGACGCTCGGCGATCTCGTGCAGCAGCTGCCCGCGGTCACCGGCCCGAACATCAATCCGCAGGTCAACAACGGCGGCGGCACGGGGTTTTCGTCGATCGGCCTTCGCGGCCTCGGCTCGCCGCGCACGCTCACGCTGATCAACGGACACCGTTATCTCAGCGGAAATCCGAACGACATTCCGGCGAACATGATCGAGCGCATCGAAGTCCTGACCGACGGCGCATCGTCCGTGTACGGTTCGGATGC
>CALFNI010000371.1 GCA_937902695.1 uncultured Rhodanobacteraceae bacterium | reverse complement strand
CGACGCCGGCACGCTCGGCAAGAACATCGGCGACGATCTGGCCGAAGGCAAGCCGACGCTGCCGCTGATCTACGCGATCGAGCAGAGCGCGCCGGCCGAGGCCGGCAAGCTCAGGCGCGCGATCGCCGAAGGCGGCCGCGATGCGCTCGCCGACGTGCTCGCGGCGATCGAAGGCACCGGCGCGCTGACGCGCTCGCGCGAACGCGCACATGCGTATGCGCGCTCGGCGCGCGAAGCGCTGCAGGCGTTGCCGCGATCCGACGCGCGCGATGCGCTCGAGACGCTTGCCGACTACGCGATCGACCGCACGCGGTAGCCGATCACCGACTTTCGGGAAGGGGGAACGCATGTTGCAGAAGCTGTTGCTCGTACTCGCTATCGCGTGCGCGACGATCGGCACCGCGCGCGCCGAGATCCTCGGCCCGCGGATCGCGCCGCCCGACGTCGTCGGCGTCGACGGCAATGGCGCCGAGGTGCGCGTCAGCGCATATCACGGCAAGGTCGTCGTCCTGAGCTTCTGGGCGTCGTGGTGCGGCTGGTGTCTCAAGGAGCTGCCGGTCCTCGAGAAGATCCAGCGCGTCGTCGGAAAGGATCGCATCGAGGTCATCGCGGTCAACATCGACAAGGATCGCGGCGACTACCTCAAGATGAAGCGTCAGCTCAGAAAGTTCGAACTGACGATGGCGCGCGACGAAAACCACACGAGCGCGGACCAGTACGGCGCCAACGCGCTGCCGTTCCTCGTCATGGTCGACAAGGACGGCCTCGTCGCCCACACGTGGAAGGGCTATCCGGGGAGCAAGCTCGACCTGATCGTCGAGCAGATCAACGGGCTTCTCGACGAATCCGCGCAGACCGGACCCGCAGGCGGCTAGCGCCCGCCGGCATCGTCGGTGTCGGCGTCGACGTCGTCGCAGCCGACGTCGAGCTTGCCCGCCTTGATGTCCTCGCGCGCCTTTGCCGCGAGCTTGCGGTAGCGCGCGCGGATCGCATCGAGCGTCTTGTCGTCGAGCTCCTCGAGATCGAGCAACGCGTTGTGCGCGCCCTTGGCGGCCCGGATCAGCTCGTCCATCTTGACGTGCATCGCCTCGGCATCGCGGTTCTGCGTGTTCTGGATCAGGAACACCATCAGAAACGTGATGATCGTCGTGCCCGTGTTGATGACCAGCTGCCAGGTGTCGCTGAACTTGAAGATCGGTCCGGTGATCGCCCAGGTCAGCACGACGATGAGCGCGAGCACGAACGTACCGGGCTTGCCGGTCGCGCGCGATGCGCCGTTCGCGAAGCGCGTGAACGAGGACGAGCGGCCTTGCGGCACGTATCTGGCCATCGCTACCTCGCCGCAAACACTTCGTCGAAGAACATGTGCATCTGCCGCTCGCCGCGCTTCGCCGCGCGCTCGTTGTAGAGACAGCCCGGCACGGTGTTGTCGGCCTTCGGAATCGCGAAGCAGTGCACCGCGCCGCCGAACGCGAGGAACTGCCAGTCGACGTTGGCGTCGCGCATCTCCTTCTGGAAGTTCGCGATGTCCTCGGGCGTCTCGAACTTGTCGTCGGCCCCGTGCAGTACGAGCACCTTCGCCTTGATGTTCTTGGCGAGCGACGGATCGTCGGTCTTGAGGTTGCCGTGGAACGACACGACGCCGCCGACATCCGCGCCGCTCCGCGCGAGATCGAGCACGGTGGCGCCGCCGAAGCAGAATCCGAACGCGCCCCAATGCCTGCCGTCGAGCGGCGCCTTGCCGACCTGCCTCTTGAGCGCGTCGAGCGCGGCGTTGATGCGCGCCCGCAGATCGCTCCGGTGCTCGTACATGTTCTTCGTCGCCTGGCCGGCTTCGTCCGGCGTCTTCGGGCGCACGTCGGCACCGTAGACGTCGGCGACCAGGATCACGTAGTCCTTGCCGGCCATTTTTTTCGCGATGGCAACATTGTCGTCCGTCATGCCGAGCCAATCGGGCGCCATGACGAGCCCGGGGCGCGGCGTCTTCACCGCGTCGTCGTAGACGAGCACGCTTTGCATCTCTTTGCCGCCGACCTGATAGCGGATGTCCTTGGCGACCATCGCCGCGTGGGCCGGCGCTGCGAGCGCGAAAGCGAGGGCGAAAGCGGCGAAAGGCGTGCGCATGGCGATCTCCGGTCGGCTTGGCTCGGCGCATGGTAGTGCTTCCGTCGCGCGGCAGCATCTTTTTACATGGGGCGAAGGTTGGCGCTGCTGCTACACTCGGCGCGGCCGATGACGACCGGAAACCGACGATGGATGCTCCGATGCGCAAGACCGTGATTGCCGCAAGCGCTGCCGCACTTTTCTCGATGGCCGTGACGGCTGCGGCGGTCAAGCCCGAAGCCGCGATCCACTATCGCCAGAGCGTCTACACGATGATCGGCTGGAACTTCGTGCCGATGGTGGACATGATCAAGAACAAGACGCCGTGGGATGGCGCCGAGTTCTCGAAGAACGCGGACCGCATCGCCTTCCTCGCCCCGCAGCTGCTCGAAGGTTTTCCGGAGGGCTCGGACAAGGGCGCCGACACCGAGGCGAAGCCGGAGATCTGGAAGAACATGGACGACTTCAAGAGCAAGATGAGCGATCTCGTCCGCGAGACGAAGGCGCTTTCCGACGTGGCGAAGGCCGGCGACGAAACGAAGACGCGCGAGCAGTTCAAGAAGACCGCCGGCGCGTGCAAGAGCTGCCACGACAAATACCGCAAGGAAGAGTGACGGCTCGCACGGCGCCGCGCTACGCGGCTTCGCCCCACGCCACGACGCCCCAGACGACGCCGGCGCTCACCGCCAAGAGCGCCAGCGCGATCCACGGCGACACGCCGCGCATCGGCGTTGCGGCTTCGATGCGCTTTCGGCCGTGCAGCATCGGCGCCACGAGGTTGTCGCGCCGCCATATCCAGTGCGCCAGCACCGCGCCGAGGTGCAGCACGATCAGCAGCAGCAGCGCATAGCGGTTCCAGTGGTGGATGCGCGTCATCCACTTCACCGTTTCATCCGAAACGCGCGCGGCGAGCGGCGCGATGGCGTCGAGATCGTCGGTCGAGAAGAGCCCCGTGACCGCTTGCAGCGCGACCGATGCCAGCATCAGCAGCACGGACCAGCCGCCCAGCGGATTGTGGCCGATCTCGCCGTGCACGCGGCCCTGCATCAGCGCGATCGTGTAACGCCAGACGACCGCCGGCCCGCGCAGGAAGTGCGAAAAGCGGCTCGTCGAGGAGCCGAAGAAGCCCCAGAGCACGCGAAACAGGATCAGTGCGAGCGTCGCGTAGCCGAGGCGGAAGTGCCAGTCCATCGACAGCAGGCCGAACTCGCCGGTGAGATATTGCAGCAGGATCAGCACGACGAGCGCCCAGTGGAAGAGGCGCGTCGCGAGATCCCAGACGGTGACCGGCGCGGGTTCCTGCATGCGGCGAGATTAGCAATGTTGCAGAAGCGGCAACAGCCGCGAGCGTTCGATGCGTCGCGACCGATCGCGTCCGCTGCCGTCTCTACAGGATGCCCAAACCGGCAATCTCGCCGAGCTCGTCCGGATCGAACCCGCCGAGCCCGGCGAAAGCGCGGCCGCGCTCGGCGTAATCGCGAAACTGATCGAAGCTCGGCGCACCCGGCGACAGCAGGATGACGCCGCCGCGCGGCGTGATCTCGCGCGCGACGGCGACCGCATCGGCCAGCGTCGCCGCGGCGCGGAGCTGATAGACGCCCGGCGCATCGCGCAGCACGCCGGCAATGCGCGCGCCGTTCGCGCCCATCGTGACGATCGCGTGCGGCGGATCGGGCTGCACGGCGCGCGCAAACGCGCGCCAGTCGAGCCCGCGCTCGTGCCCGCCGACGAGCACCGTCACCGCGCGGCCCGCGAGACTCGCGAGTGCCTCGAGCGTCGCCTGCGGCGTGGTCGCGATGCTGTCGTCGATCCACGTGATGCCGCCGCGCTCGCCGAGCGTCTGCAGCCGGTGCGGCAGCGCGCGGAACGTACCGATGCTGCGGAGCGCCGCGAGCGTGTCTTCGCCGGCCGCTTCGATCGCCGTCAGCGCGGCGCAGACGTTCAGCGCGTTGTGCTCGCCGGGCAGCGGGAGATCGGCGATGTCGACGGTCCGCAGCGGCCCGCGACAAACCGCGCCGTCGGCAACGTGCCAGCCGACTGGATCGCCGAATGTCGCACGGTGCGAATGCGCTGCCGTCCGCGTCACGAGCTCCGGCTGCAGTGCGTTGACGACCAGCGTCCGCGCCGCATCGGCCAGCGCGAGCTTGTCGGCCGCGTACCGCTCGCGCGTGCCGTGCCAGTCGAGGTGTTCCTCGTAGAGATTGTTGACGACGCCGATCTCGACGCGCGGCGCCGCGCGCGTCTGGAAGCTCGAAAGCTCGACGACCCACCAGTCCGGCAACGCCGGCGGATCGAGGAGCTCGAGCAGCGGCAGGCCGATGTTGCCCGCCAGCGCGACGCGGCGGCCGAGCGCGCGGAGCAGGTGCGCGATCAGCGCCGTGACCGTGCTCTTTCCCTTCGTCCCGGTGACGGCGATCACGCGCGCTTCGGGGTGCTCGGCGAACCAGAGCGCCGTGCCCGAGGTGAACCGCGTGCCGTTGTGTTGCGCGTCGATGATCTCGGGCCGATACGCACTGATGCCGGGCGATTTGATCACGACGTCGAACGCGCTCAATGCCGCCGCGTCGGGCTGCGTCGTGACCGCGTGTGCCGCGCCGCGAACGCCTTCCGCCTCCGCGCGGTTGCAGAAGACCGTGAACGTCGAATCCGGCAAGCGCGCCTGCAGAGCCGCGAGCGCCGCCCTGCCCTCGCGCCCAAAGCCCCAGACGGCAACGCGACGCCCGGCGAGATCAGCGATGCGCATCGATCAGCGCCGCGAGCCGCGCCGGAATACGGTGCTCGCCCTGCGGCACGAGCAGCGGCGCCAGCGCGAGATCGCGCGCGTCGAGCGAAGGCAGGATCTCGTCGGCGAAGCGCGCAACGACCGCGTCCTCGCGCCACTCGGCGCGCGCCGCGAGCGCGGCCATCGCGGCCCGCGCCTCGATGCCTTCACCGACGCATTCGAACGGCTTGTGGTCGCGATATTCCATCAGCGCGTCGAACGCCGGCGCGAGCGAGGCGTCGTCGAGCAGGTTGCGCCCGAAGATCGCCAGCAGGCGCGGCTTGGGCATGAACGGCGCGAGGGCGAGGAAGACGAAATGGCATTTCGGGCATTGCCCGCACCAGCGATCGGCCGGTTTGGGCCCGAGTATGCGGAAGTTTCGGTTGCAGCTCGAGAACACGTCGTCGTAGCGCGACGTGCGCGCGAAGCGCGAGGCGACGGCGAGCTCCGACAGCGGCCGCAGCAGCGAGCAGTAGTGCAGACCGCCCGCGACGTGCGTTTTCAGGAGCGCATGAAAGCGCTGCTCGAACTCCCAGCCCTTGCTCCACTGGTGATTCACGGGTTGGCCGTCGTATTCGAGCGTCGCGCTCGACGCGGAGCGCTCGTTCGAAAACGCGATCGTGTCGAAGCCGTAGAGCACGGCTGCGAGCGCGAGGATCGCCGAATTGATCGCCGTGACCGGAATGTGGCCGTTGTAGGCGCCTTGCCGGTTGTACTCGAACAGCACGGGCGAAATCTCGCGCCCGATGTTGAGCGTCGGCAGGTCCGTGCGCGCGGCGCATGTCGCGATCAGCGGCGAGTTCCCGATCCACACGGCCGTCGCAGGCTCTCTTGCGGACTTCAGAAGCTCGACGCTGACGAGCGAATCCTTGCCGCCGCCGATCGGCACGAGCGTTCGGCGTTCGCGCTCGTCGTTCCCGCGTAAGCGGGAACCTAGCGCCTTTTTTTCGAGCGCGCCGCCGGCAGGCGCTGGGTCCCCGCTTTCGCGGGGACGACGGAAGGAGATGCGGCCGCGCAGATCGAGCCTGTTGTGATAGGCAAACTCGCCGAGGCCGTGCAAATACAACGCATCGAGAAAGCCGGCCGTCTCCGCATCGAGCGCGCGCGTTTCGACCGCAATCGCCGGCGGGACGCCAGCCTTGTAATAACTTACCCCGGCAACGAGATGCAGGATGTCGAGCGCCGCCTCGAACGCATCGCGCCGTTCCTCGTGAACGGCCGGCGCATCCGCAAACACGATGCGCTCGACCATCTCGGGACCGTCATCGAACGCATAAACGAGCGACGCGACACCCTCCGCATATGCGCGGCGAACGAAGCGGAACCGCCCGGCCTTGCGCGGATCGGCGAGCGTCATGGCAGCACCACT
>CALFNI010000370.1 GCA_937902695.1 uncultured Rhodanobacteraceae bacterium | reverse complement strand
GAACCGGCTCGTCGGAATCACCATCACCTGCGCGTCGACGAAGTACGCCTGTGCCGCGACGAAGCGACGTGCCAGCGTCGCGGCTTCGATGGCGGTCAGCGTCCGGACCGGCTCGAGCGCATGATCGACCGGATGATAGTGATAGAGCCCGGGCTCGATGCCTTCGACGCGCTGCACGAGCAGGTACGCTTCGGTAGCGTGCAAACCGCCCGCGCTCGGCACGCCCTTCTTGAGAAGCTGCACGCCCGGTGCGAAGTCGTCGACTGCGCGCGCGCCGTACGTGCGATACAGCACTCCCGCGAATTGCGCCTGCGTGAGCGCGCTCGAACGATCGAAATTCCGGCAGGTGGCGCGGTGCGCCAGCAGCGCGTCGAGTGAGGATGCCTCGCCAGCCGGCAACCGGATGCGGCGGTCTCGATCGACGCGCTCGCGGACCGGGGGCGGCGACGGGCCGAGACGCTCCAGCAGCGTCTGCCCGCTGACTTCCTCAAACTCGCGTCCCATGGCTTCGGTATCCACTCCGTGCCATCGCGATGCGTAGTGCATCGCGGCCGAGGCACTACGCCAATGCGTATCGCGCAGCCGCCGATCACGGCCGTCCGCGTCGGAACCTTCCCGAACCAGCAGGCTTTTCGAAAGGAGCGCCTCGATAAGAAGCGGAGGATGCAGCGCGGCAAGATCGTCGAGGTCGCACCAGGCGGAGGGTGAGACCTTGCCGAGTAATTCGACTTCGCCGGCGGTCACGGCAACTTCCCCGCCCGTATGCGGCGCGACCGCGACCCACGCTAGGACCGTTTGCAGACCGTTCCCGCCCTCGGAGAGGAGCGCCAGATTGAACTCCAGGTTTTCCCGCGGTTCCATGGTGACAATCGCGCAGCGGCGCGCTCGCATATAGGCTCCTTCTCGCCCGAGGTCATTGCCATGGCCTCGGCATCCGGTTCGAGGCCCGTCAAACTCGCCGAGAAGAGTGTATGCGCCGAAGGCCTTCGGTTGCGCCGATCGCATGCAGCCACTGCTTCACCTGTCACGCGCCTCCAACGCTCGCCGGTTCGGCCGTCTCGCCATCGGCCATGCGCGCGGGTTCGCGCTTGGCACTTTCGGCGCCTGACCGACTGGTTTTTTTGGCGTGGACAAACCTGCCTCCCCCTGAAAAAGGGGAGGCTTTTTTCGGTATGTGATCGCGCCACGTCCGGACCGTGAATTGTTGCTGCGCCGGAGCGGTGCCACTACACTTCCACGGAGCCCGCAAAGGACTCCCGGCCTATCGGTCCACGATTCGAAGGGGCCCAGGGAACAGGCGGCCTTCGGAGCAGAAGGGGGAAAGCGTGAGCGACGACGTACTGCTACCGAAGGAATATGCGCTTGTGCTGCTGCGCAAGCTTGCCGCCGACCACGACTACCGGAAGGTTTATGAGTGCAATCCGGTACAGGCGCTACGCGACATCGGCGTTCCGGAGAAAATCGTGGGCGAGCTGCCGCCGGGGCATCAGGCACCGATCAAGCTGGCTGATTCGCAGATCTTCCAGGAAGCGCTGTATCAGGTGATCGACAACGTCGCCGCTGTCTGCGTCTGCCACGCGCCACCGCAGATCAAGCTGTCGGTGGGAAGCCTGGCAGCCGTGAACAAGCCGCCTAGGACTTCGTTTGGATCTTCCTGACGCGTTCCTTGACGTACGGCAGCTCCTGGGCGCCCGGCCATAGTTTGCGGAAGTCATCCAGGGCTTGGCGCTCGCCAGCCTTGTCGCCAAGCGCTCCGCTGTATTCAGCAATGTGCAACGTGGCGAGATCGGACTCGATGACGTTGAGCGGCACGCGATTGGGATCGAACTCCGCGTAGGCTCGACCGCGATGCGCTGCGAGCCAGCGCGCTTCGGCGAGCGCCCTCTTGTAATTTTTCACCGATTCGTAGGCGTCCATCAGCGCGACGTGCGTCAAATAGAGCTCCGCGCCGTTGACGGTGGGCTTGAGGGTCTGGATCGCCTCATCGGCTTTGCCCTCGGCGCGCTGCCGTTCGGCGTCGGCGATCGTGAACATATCCGTGAGCACCGGATAATAATCGTCTTGCGGCCGCGCGGCCGCGAGCGCGTCACGGGCCAGATCAAGGTCGCCACCCCGTGCAGCCAGATAAGCCGCCAACAGCGCGTCCAGCTGACCGTCGGCCCTATATTCGCCGCTGGCCTTCTGCAGCCAGTCGATCGTCGGCCGCAGTCGTTCGCGCAGTGCCTTCGCCTCCATCGAACCCGGGTCGACGGCAACGCGCAGCGAGGTATCGACCAGCGTAAACCGGCGCTGGACGTCCGCGCTGACTTTCGCCGACGCGCGCTTGGCCAGGTCGACCTGCGTCCATGTGTCCGCCCAATCGCCCTTGTCGGCCGACAGCAGAATGCGGCGGAATAGCGTATCGACATCGCGAGAGGCGACGCCTGACGACTGGACCAGATCGAGCGTCTTGTCGGCGTCGGCGAAGCGACGCCGCGCCGCGTCGGCAAAAACATAGTCGACGTGCCACGCCATGCCGCCCTTGCGCGCCAATGCGAACTGCTCGTTTGCCTCGTCAAAACGGCCGTTGGCGACGTAAAGCGTGCCGAGCAGCATGAGGCTCTTCGGCGCATAGGCATTCAGCGGCGAGGCAGCCTTCCTTGCCGACGCGACGATCTCATCGTCGTAGCGGTTGGCGAACTGCCATGCGAAGTATGCGTAGAGGCCGTGCGCCGCGAACAGATCGGGATAAAGCGTCGCAAGAAGCCTCCACTTTTCCAATGCAACCTTGTGCGAGCCTTGCAGGCTCGCTTGCCACGCCTCGACGAACAGCGCATCGCGCGGCGAAAGCCGGTCGCGTGAGCGGCCGGCGGCCTGGAGCTCGGAGGTCGCTTGCTGCCGATCGTCCGAATAGACCAACGTGCGGGCAAGGCCGATGTGGGCCAGCGCAAAATCAGGATCAAGCTTGAGCGCCTGCCGGTAGAGGGCCGCGGCATCGGCAAGATGCTCGCCGGCGTAGGCTCGTTCGGCCAGCGAATAAGCGCGCAGCGCATCGAGGTTCTTCGTGGCGACCTTGTCGAGCGGCTGCGATTCGCTCGACACCGTCGCCAGCGCCTCGCCGAGCCGTACGCGCAGCTTCTGATTCACCTGGTCGAGCGAGGGCAGCACGGATTCGGCGCCGACGCCGTCGGCCGATTCGGACCACACCGTCGTCTGCGTCTGCGGATCGACGACCTCGGCCGTCACGCGCACGCGGCCGCCGATCTCGGCAACGGTCGGCAGGATCAGCGCGCGCGCGCCGTCGCGGATCGCCACTTCCGAGCCGATCGTACGATCGACCTCGGTGTGCTCCGGATCACGCTGCATCAGCTTGACCGTGTCGCGCGTCTTGAGATCGGACAGCACGTTGACGTAGCGCGACTGCTCGAGGCCGAGGCGGAACGCGGTTTGCAGCGAATCGTCGAAGCTGGTGTCGTCGGTGAGGTTCTTGAGGCTGCCGACGACGACCCAGTCGCGCTGCGCGAACGCGATGGCGGGCTCCGGCCGCAGCAGATACCAGAGCGGCATCGCGACGAGCGCGAGCAGGACGAAAGCCTCGACGACCATCGTCGCCGGGCGCCGCCAGAACGGCACTTCGCGATGCGCCTTGCCGGACCACGGCGGCGCCTTCAGCGGCGCGATGTCCTTCTCGCCGACTTCGAACACCGCGACCGGATCGGGCAGGCCCTTGAAACGATAGCGGCCGTGCGTGCGCCAGACCGCCGTGCCGGCGACGACGCCGAGCTCGTCCTGCCCGCGGTGCGCGAGCTGGTAGGCGACGCCCGAAAGCAGGATCTGGCCCGGCAGCGCGAGCTGCATCAGGCGCGACGTCGTCGGCTTGACGAGGCCTTCGATCTCGAACGGCTTGGCGCCCTTGGCGATGTCGTCGAGCGTGTTGTCCCAGGCGATGACTTCGCCGAAGTGGATGCCGACGCGCGCGTGCAGCGCGATGCCGGCCTGGTCGAGCCCGCGCAGCGCGCGCTGGTAGGCGAGCGCGAAGGCGACCGCCTCGATCGGGCGGTCGAACATCATCAGGAAGCCGTCGGTCTTGTCGATCTCGCGACCGCCGTGATGGTGCACGAGCGTGCGCGTCAGACGATCGTGCTTGCGGAACAGCTCCGCGGCCTGCAGATCGCCGAGGCGCTCGACGAGTGCGGTCGAATCGGCGAGATCGCAGAGCACCAGCGTGCGCAACAGCGGCGCCGGCGCGTCGCGGCGTTCGGGTACGGGCGTGTTGAGCACCGCGCTCACGGACGGTTCGCCCGGATCGTGCGGCACGCAAGCGCGCTGGCTTCGCGGGTGAGTCGGCGCCGGCCTGGCGGGATCAACGTCCGTGCGGCATGCTGCATGGCATCAGGCCGGAGCGGCGGGCGCTCCCGCCCCCTCGATGACGCGATAGCCGTCGCCGCCGATGCCCTTCGCCTCATAGAGCGCGCAATCGGCGTCGCTGTACCAGACGGCCCAGTCGGCGCCATGCGCGCAGAGGCTGCCGCCGACGCTGACCGCGACCGACAGCGCTTCGTCGGCGCAACCCGGAAAGCGCAGCGTGCGCACCGCGCCGATGATCTGCGTCGCGCGGGCGCGAAGCTCCTCGATGCCGGTGACCTGCATTAGCAACGCGAACTCATCGCCGCCGAGGCGGCACGGCAGATCGCACGGCGAGGCCGCGTTCGAAACTTCCTCGGCGATCGCGCGCAGCACCTGATCGCCGACGAGATGGCCGCAGTGGTCGTTGATCTGCTTGAAGCGGTCGAGATCGACGAGCAGGAGCCCGAGCACGGTGCCCGGCAGGCGCTGCTCGTCGAGATGCTCGAGAAACATGTAGAGGCCGCGCCGGTTGCACAGGCCGGTGAGCTCGTCAGTCTGCACGAGGCGCTGCGCGGTCGAGAGCTGCGTTTGCGTCTGGCGAAGCGAATCGAGCGTCACCATCAGATCTTCGTTGCGACGCTTGAGGCTCTGGATCAGCTGCTGCTCGCTCGCGACGAGATACGAAAACGAGCGGCGCATGAACTGCGCGAGGAGGCCCGGCTCCTTGACGATGAGATCGTCGAACGCCTGGTGCTCGACGACGATCAGCGCGCTCGGCACGACCGCCACTGCGTTCGCGACGCGGGCGTGGTTGCCGATGAAGAGCGCAAGCTCGCCGAAGAACTCGCGGGCGCCGATCAGCTTGTCCGGCATGCCGTCGCCGAACTCGAGCTGGATCTCGCCTTTTTCCACGATGAACATGCTGCGACCGAGCTCGCCGCGCGTGAAAATCACCTCGCCGGGCTTGAGCTCGCGGCGGCGGCCGACGCGGGCGAACAGCGCGCATTCCTCGTCCGAGAGCTCGCGGGGCAGCAGAACGGCGCGCGAGCGCACCACGTGCAAGGAGGCGCTGGACTGGCTGGGGCGTTCCGCGTCGATGGCTGACACCTACGAACCTCCCTCGGGGCCCGCTGAGGACTGCATCGTAGCGTATGTGCCGGAAGTCCTCATCCGACGGCGCCACCGCGCGCTGTAGGAAATATCTGACCTGCCGCGCGCATCTCCCGGTCGCGGAACGGGATTTCGATCCGGTGCCCGGGGCGCCCCCGGTGGCGAACCCCGCCGGACGGGTCCGATTTTCCGACGGGGCGGCGTCCGCCGGGCCGACGGCGGTCCGGGCGGTACGGCGATGGCGCGCGGATGGAAAGTGCTTGCGCGCCGCGTGACCAAAAACCCGTTGACTTGGCGTCCGGCTTGTTCAGAATGCGCTGACCGATTGATCGGTCAGTGCAATTTTCAGATGTCCATGCCCGACACCGTGCCCTCGCCCGGCGGCGTTCCCGCACTCGACCGCATCGTTGGCGCGGCCGAGCGGCTCTTCGCCGGACGCGGGTTCGACGGCGTCGCGATCAGCGACGTCGCGCGCCAGGCGGGCGTGTGCAAGGCGAACGTGTTCCATCACTTCGCGACCAAGCAGGCGCTTTACGACGCCGTGCTGACCCGCTCGTGCGAGGCGCTGGGCGAGGAGATCGAGCGGCACCTTTCGGCCGAAGCCGATCCGGCGTTGCAGGTGCCGCATTTCCTCGTCTGGTATCACGACTACCTGTGCGCGCATCCGGCGACGGCGCGGCTCGTGTTCCGCGAAGTGACCGGCAATCCGGACCTCGCCGAATCGGGTCCGGTGTTGCCGGTGTTGTCGCGGCTCTTCGACAACGTCGTCGCGCACGTACGCGCTGCGCGCGACGCGGGCGTGTTCCGCGCCGATGCGGATCCGACCGTCGTCGCCTCGCTGATGCTCGGCGTGACCTTGTTCAATTCGCAGACCGCGCGCCTTCGTCCGCACATGCCGTCGTGGCGCGGCATCAGCGACGAGACTTACGTCGATCGTCTGACCGACGTGCTGATGCGCGGCGTGCGCGCAGTCGATGCAAACGCAGTGAGCGGCATCCGCAACGACACGACGTAGCCGCATCGCATCCACTGCCGCGAACCCGTTTCGCTTTTCTCCCGGCTCCGTCCATCAGGCTCCTCCCTGCCCTCCCTGCTCGGTGGACGGAGCCCGGGGGAATCCACGAAGCGTGCAGCGCGCGCGACGAATCGCACCACGCTGCGACGAGACGCCGATAATCTACGAACGTCTACGTGGACAACGCGACGGAACCCCCCTCCGCCCCGTCCAAGTGACAGGATGCCGACCCCATTCCGGCATCCTGCGCAACGCCGGCATCGGAACGCAACGCCCGGATCAGCCACCCCCAGCCCGGGCCTCTCCTCCCAACCCCCGTTTCGGTGCCGGCGGGCGCTCTTTTCGGAGCGCCCTACGCCGCGTGCGGCGTGCGCTTGACGTGGAACTGCTCGTCCTCGGTCGAGCCCTTCAGCGCCGTCGTCGACGACTGGCCTTGCTGGATCGCCTGCGTCACCGCGTCGAAATAACCCGTGCCGACTTCGCGCTGGTGCTTCACGGCCGTGAAGCCGCGATCGGCCGCAGCGAACTCCTTTTCCTGCAGCTCGACGAACGCGCTCATCTGGTTGCGCGCGTAGTGATACGCGAGATCGAACATCGAATAGTTGAGTGCGTGGAAGCCGGCCAGCGTGATGAACTGGAACCGGTAGCCGTAGCTCGCGATTTCCTTCTGGAACTTCGCGATCGTCGCGTCGTCGAGGTTCTTCTTCCAGTTGAACGACGGCGAGCAGTTGTACGCGAGGAGCTTGCCGGGATACTTCGCGTGGATGCCTTCGGCGAACTTGCGCGCGAACTCCAGATCCGGCTTGCCGGTCTCGCACCAGACGAGATCGGCATATGGCGCATACGCAAGGCCGCGGCTGACCGCCTGATCGAGACCCTTCTGCGTCTTGTAGAAGCCTTCGACCGTGCGCTCGCCGGTGCAGAACGGCTTGTCGTTCTCGTCGACGTCGCTGGTCAGGAGATCGGCCGCTTCGGCGTCGGTGCGCGCGACCAGGATCGTCGGCGCGCCGGCGATGTCGGCCGCAAGACGCGCCGCGTTGAGTTTCTCCACCGCCTCGCGCGTCGGCACGAGCACCTTGCCGCCCATGTGGCCGCATTTCTTCACCGACGCGAGCTGATCCTCGAAGTGCACGCCGGCAGCGCCCGCCTCGATCATCGATTTCATCAGCTCGAACGCATTGAGCACGCCGCCGAAACCGGCTTCGGCATCGGCGAGGATCGGCTGCAGGTAATCGATGCTGTCGTTGCCTTCGGCGTGGTTCAGCTGATCGGCACGCAGCAGCGCGTTGTTGATGCGCTTGACGACCATCGGCACCGAGTTCGCGGGATAGAGCGACTGGTCCGGATACATCTCGCCGGCGACGTTCGCATCGGCCGCAACCTGCCAGCCCGAAAGGTAGATCGCCTTCAGCCCTGCCTTGACCTGCTGCATCGCCTGGTTGCCGGTCAGTGCGCCGAGCGCGTTGACGAACGGCTCCCGCTGCAGGTAGCCCCAGAGTTTCTCGGCGCCGATGCGCGCGAGCGAATGCTCGACGTGCACCGTGCCGCGCAGGCGCACGACGTCGTCGGCCGTGTAGTTGCGCTTGACGCCGTTCCAGCGCGGATTGTTGGCCCAGTCCAGCTTGATCTGATCGACGGTCGGCAGCGAGTTCTTCATGGCAGTCTCGTTCGATGGAAGGCGGTTGGCAGGCAAACCGTCAGGGCAGGTCCGGATAGGCGGCGAGCGTGAGGAAATCGGCGAGCGTGTCGGCGTGGGTGAGCGCGCCGAGCAGTTCGGCGGCGCGCGCGACGCGCGACTGGCCGGGCATCGGCGTTGCGGCAAGGCGCTGGCGGACGGTCGCGAGCGTCGCGTCGAAGAGCGCGAAATCGATCGGCGTCGCGGTGCCGTCGAAGCGGAGCCTGCCGGCGTGCAGCCATTGCCAGAGCTGCGTGCGCGAGATCTCGGCGGTCGCCGCGTCTTCCATCAGGTGATGGATCGGCACGCAGCCGAGCCCGTCGAGCCACGCCGCAAGATAGCGCAGGCATACTTCGATGTTCGCCTCGAAGCCGGCGCGCGTGATCGTGCCGGTCGAGGGCGCGAGCAGCGTGTCGCGCGATGCGACGACATCGGTGCGCATCGTGTCGAGCTGGTTCGGCGCCGGCATGTGCGCATCGAACACCTCGCGCGCGACCGCGACCAGCGCGGGATGCGCGACCCACGTGCCGTCGTGGCCGGCGCGGACTTCGCGCAGCTTGTCGGCGCGGACTTTCGCCAGCGCGGCTTCGTTCGCGGCGGGGTCGTTGTTGATCGGAATCTGCGCCGCCATGCCGCCCATCGCGAACGCGCCGCGCCGGTGGCAGGTGCGGATCAGGAGCTCCGAATACATCTTGAGGAACGGCACCGTCATCAGGACCTGGCCGCGTTCGGGCAGCACGCGATCGGCGTGCCTACGCAGCGTCTTGATGTACGAAAAGATGTAATCCCAGCGCCCGCAGTTGAGCCCCGTGATGCGCGTGCGCAGCGCCCACAGGATCTCGTCCATCTCGAACACGGCCGGCAGCGTCTCGATCAGCACGGTGACTTTCATCGTGCCGGGCGTCAGTTTCAGAACCGCCTCGATATGGGCGAGCACGTCGTCCCAGAGCGCGGCCTCGGCGTGGCTCTGCAGCTTGGGCAGGTAGAAATACGGACCGCGATCGCGCGTCGCGAGCGGACGCGCATTGTGGAACGCGAAGAGGCCGAGATCGAAGAGGGCGCCCGACATCGGCTCGCCGTCGACGACGAAATGTTTTTCGGGCAGGTGCCAGCCGCGCGGACGCACCATCAGCACGGCCGGATCCGGCTTCACCTCGTAGTGCCTGCCGTCGGGCGAGGTGAACTCGATCGTGCCGGCGACCGCGTCGCGAAGATTGAACTGGCCGTCGAGCAGGCTTTCGAGCGTCGGCGCGGTCGAATCCTCGAAGTCGGCCATGAACACCTTCGCGCCGGAGTTCAGCGCGTTGATGATCATCTTGCGATCGACCGGACCCGTGATCTCGACGCGGCGGTCGTGCAGCGCGGCGGGGATCGGCGCGACCTTCCAGTCCGAATCGCGGATCGTCGCCGTCTCGCTGAGAAAATCGGGCAGCTCGCCGGCATCGAAGCGCGCTTGCCGCGCCGCGCGCGCTTTCAGCAGTGCCAGGCGACGGCCGTCGAAGCGATGGTGCAGATCGGTCAGGAACGCGCGCGCCGCGTCGGTCAGGATTTCGTTTTCAGCCGACGACGGCTGCCGGACTGACGCCGGGGGCGAAGCGGGAATCGAAGCGGCCATCTCGAACGATCCATGTGGGAAGCGAAGCCTAGGGATGCGGGCGACATTTGACAAAGCACATGTTTCAATGCAACAAATTGACAACGTTAATGTAATGTCTAACGCATTGACGGATCTAGGTTTAAGCAGCGACCGAATTGACGGATAGCCGTTCGATGGCACGCAAATCCGACCGCAAGGCCCGCGCCAGCCACCCTTCGCCGCCGCCGGCGACGCGCTTTTATTACAAGGGCAACCGGCTGAAGCAGCTGCGGGCGTTCTGCACGATCGCAAAGCTCGGCACGCTGTCGCGCGCCGCCGAGGCGCTGTTCCTGTCGCAACCGTCGGTCAGCCTGCAGCTGTCGGCGCTCGAGAAGGAGCTCGGCGCGCGCCTCGTCGAGCGGCGCCGGCGCCGTGTCGCGCTGACGCGCGAGGGACAGGCGCTCTACGAGCTCGCATTGCCGCTCGTCGAAGGACTCGATTCGCTCGATCGGCAGTTCCGCGCGCTGAACGCGGGGCCGGCCGGCCGGGAGCTCAACCTCGCCGCCGGCGCATCGACGATCCAATATCTCTTGCCTTCGCTCGTGCGCGCATTCCGCGAGCAGTATCCCGAGGTGAAGCTGCAGCTCCACAACGTCACCGGCAAGGACGGGCTCGCGTTGCTGCGCTCCGACCAGGTGGATTTCGCGATCGGCTCGATGCTCGACGTGCCGAACGATCTCAGCTACGAGCCCGTGTACTCGTACGATCCGATGCTGATCCTGCCGCTCGATCATCCACTCGCGGCGAAACCGGACGTTCGCCTCGAGGATCTCTCGCCGTTCGGCCTGATCCTGCCGCCGCAACGGCTCACGACATACCGCCTCGTCGACCTGATCTTCCAGCAGCGCAAGGTGCCGTATCGCGTCGCGATCGAGGTGGGCGGCTGGGAGGTCATCAAGCAGTACGTCGCGATGGGGCTCGGCATCTCGGTCGTGACCGGCATCTGCATCGGCGAGGGCGATCACGCGCGCCTCGCCGTGCGCAACATGAGCGCGTATTTTCCGCAGCGCAC
This sequence comes from uncultured Rhodanobacteraceae bacterium, assembly GCA_937902695.1. Classification (GTDB taxonomy): domain Bacteria; phylum Pseudomonadota; class Gammaproteobacteria; order Xanthomonadales; family Rhodanobacteraceae; genus Dokdonella_A. The sequence goes on along the minus strand of CALFNI010000370.1, from coordinate 9,514 downwards.
GTACGGCGTCGTCGTGCGCAAGGGGAAATACCTCTCCGCCGACGCCCGCGCGTTCGTCGACCTGATCCGTCCGGGCCTGTTCACGCGCCGCGATTACTGGGAAGCGGGGCACTCGGAGCGTTGACGCCGCTGCACGCGGGCGACGCGGCTTCGTCGCCGAGTCCGCCGCGCTCGCTTCTCGCCGTCATCGCCAAGGCGAAAGCCGCGATGGGATCTCCCGAAACCCGGTGCCGGCCCCGACCTCTTGCGCGAAGCTCAGCCGCGCGCCGCCGGCATCGTGCTGTCGCCATCGCGCGATCGCAGCTTCTGGAACATCCCCGCGAGCACGCGAAACAGCTTCGGCAGCAGCCAGATCACGAGCGCGAGGAACAGCGCGAGCAGCACGAGAAACGCAAGCGGGTGCGTGACCGCGAGGAAGAGCCCGCCGAGCACGAGGCCGTCCTCGCCGAAGCTGAGCGTCCAGTTGCTGAGCGGCTCGGGCGAGGTGTTGATGACGGCGCGCCCGCCGCTTTTCGCAAGATGCGTCCCGCCCGCGACGAGGCCGCCGAGAATCGCCGCGGCCGTCTGCGCGGCCGGCGTCGCGTCGCCCATCGCACCCCACGCCAGAAACGCGCCGGCCGGGATGCGCACGAACGTATGGATCGCGTCCCAGACCGAATCGAATCCCGGCACCTTGTCCGCGAAGAACTCGCCGGCCACCATGATCCCGGACGCCGCCAGCACCCAGGTGTGCTCGAGCACGAACAGGGGCTCGGGCAGATGCAGGTATTCGAGCCGGCCGAGCAGGCCGACGATGAAGATCGTCGCGTAGAGGCGGATGCCGCTGGCCCAGGCGAGGCTGCCGGCGAGTGCGAGTTGCGAGGGGTAATCCATCCGATACGTCTCCGCGCGCATCGTACGATCGGGACGGTGAATGGCGGGCGCGCGTTGCTGCGCGATCGTTGTGCCGAAGTCACCCATTGCGCGGCCGACGGATTCCCGGATCGGTCGCGGCGCCGGCGCGCCGCATTTCTGCTAGCTTGCGCGTCGACGCAGCAAGAGGGGTGGACGTGCGATGCGCTGGATCATGCTGGGGCTTACGGTCCTCGGTTTCGCAATGGCGTTCATTGCGAGGACGCCGGGCTTCCTCGCGTTCGGGCTCGTGCTCGGCTTCGTCGGCCTGTTCGGCGCGGTGTTCAGCATCGCCGCGGACCGCGTCGCGTCGAGTGCGCGACCGGACACGGCAATGCTGACGACGGAGGATCTCGCCGCGCTCCGCGCGCGTCGCGAGGCCGCCGCGAAGGCGCGCACGCCGGCTGCCGGCCCGACGCCCGAGCGGCGCGCCTAGGCCGCCGACGCGTTCGCGCCGCACCGCATCATGCGTCGCGCTCCGCCGGCGCGCAGAATGCGAAGGTCGCAGCACGCGACACGAAACCATGAAGGGAGGTTCGTGTGGACGTCCAGACCTTGCTTGTCTTTCTGATCGTTGGTGCGGTGGCCGGCTGGTTGGCCGGCGTGATCGTCAAGGGCCACGGCTTCGGCCTCGTCGGCAACATCATCGTCGGCATCATCGGCGCGTTCCTCGCCGGCTGGCTGCTGCCGACGCTCGGCATCGCGATCGGCGGCGGCATCGTCGCCGCGATCATCGACGCGCTGATCGGTGCCGTGATCCTGCTCGTGATCATCGGCTTCATCAAACGCGCCTAGCGTCGCTGCGAAGGGAATGGGATTCGAGGGCCGGGCTTCCCGGCCCTTTTTTTCACTTCGGCCCCGAGCGAACCGTACGGAGAGAAGTCGTCCGCTCGAAAACGGTGCCGATGCTCGACGCGACGATGATGCGCCGGTGACCCGTCGTCAGTCCTGCGTTCCCCGCCGCAGCACCGGAGATGGCTATCTCCCCATCGCCATGAGTGGCGTTCGAGTTTAAAGTCTTCGCAAAACCAGTGCGCCCGCCGCGTTACGGAATCGTGACGCCGGCCACCCCCGCCCGAGGAACCGCCATGACCGAGGCCCATCCGCTCGACGCCGCCTTCGCCGCCAAAGCGCGCATCGACGAGCCGACCTATGAGCGGCTCTACGCCGAATCGCTGCGCGATCCCGAAGAGTTCTGGCGGCGCATCGGCAAGCGGCTCGACTGGATGACGCCGTACAGCAAGGTCAAGGACGTATCGTTCGATGCGGACGACCTGCACATCCGCTGGTTCCACGACGGCGCGCTGAACGTCTCCGCGAACTGCCTCGACCGCCACCTCGCCAGGCTCGGCGACAAGACCGCGATCATCTGGGAAGGCGACGATCCTGACGTGTCGCGGCGCATCAGCTTTGGCGAGCTCCATGCCGACGTGTGCCGCGCGGCGAATCTCCTGAAGAATCTCGGCATCCGCAAGGGCGATCGCGTCTGCATCTATCTCCCGATGATTCCCGAAGCTGCGATCGCGATGCTCGCGTGCACGCGCATCGGCGCGGTGCATTCGGTCGTGTTCGGCGGCTTCTCGCCCGATTCGCTCGCGGGCCGCATCGCCGATTCGACGTGCAAGCTCGTCATCACGGCCGACGAAGGCGTGCGCGGCGGCAGGAAGATTCCGCTGAAGGCCAACGTCGACGAGGCACTGACGCGGCCCGGCACGAACAGCGTCGAAACCGTCATCGTCGTCAGGCACACGGGCGGCGCCATCGCAATGCAGCCGCCGCGCGACCGCTGGTGGCATGCGCTGATCGAAGGCCAATCCACCGAATGCGCGCCGGCGCCGATGAACGCCGAGGATCCGCTCTTCATCCTCTACACATCCGGTTCCACCGGCAAGCCGAAAGGCGTGCTGCACACGACGGGCGGCTATCTCGTCTACGTCAGCTACACGCACGAATGCGTGTTCGATCTTCGCGACGACGACGTCTACTGGTGCACGGCCGACGTCGGCTGGGTCACCGGACACAGCTACCTGCTGTATGGTCCGCTCGCGAACGGCGCGACGACGCTGATGTTCGAGGGCGTGCCGAATTATCCCGATTTCTCGCGCTTCTGGAACGTCGTCGACAAGCACAAGGTGACGCTCTTCTATACGGCGCCGACAGCGATCCGCGCGCTGATGCGCGAGGGCGAAGCGCCGGTGAAGAAGGCGTCGCGCACGTCGCTGCGCCTGCTCGGCACGGTCGGCGAGCCGATCAATCCCGAAGCATGGGAGTGGTATCACCGCGTCGTGGGCGATGGCCGCTGTCCCATCGTCGACACCTGGTGGCAGACGGAAACCGGCGGGATCCTGATCACGCCATTGCCCGGTGCGATCGCGCAGAAACCCGGATCGGCGACGCTGCCGTTCTTCGGCGTGCAGCCGGCGATCGTCGACGCCACCGGCAACGTCCAGCACGGCGCCTGCGAAGGCAATCTCGTGCTGACCGATTCGTGGCCGGGCCAGATGCGCACCGTCTATGGCGATCACCAGCGCTTCATCGACACGTATTTCAAGACCTATCCCGGCACGTACTTCACCGGCGACGGCGCGCGCCGCGACGACGACGGCTACTACTGGATCACCGGCCGCGTCGACGACGTCATCAACGTCTCCGGCCATCGCCTCGGCACGGCCGAAGTCGAGAGCGCGCTCGTCGCGCACGCGAAGGTCGCCGAAGCCGCGGTCGTCGGCGCGCCGCACGACGTCAAAGGGCAGGGCATCTATGCGTACGTCACGCTGAAGTCGGGCGAGCAGCCGAGCGATGCGCTGCGCAAGGAGCTCGTCGCCTGGGTGCGCAAGGAAATCGGCGCGATAGCGACGCCGGACTGGCTGCAATGGGCGCCGGGACTTCCCAAGACACGCTCGGGCAAGATCATGCGCAGGATCCTGCGCAAGATCGCCGAGAATCAACCCGAGGCGCTCGGTGATATCTCGACGCTGGCCGATCCGTCGGTCGTCAAGAGCCTCGTCGACGAGCGGCTGGTGAAGTAGCGCGCGCGCTCGCCAAGCGCCGCCGCATGCAGACCCTCGAAGCCGCCGCTTTTGCGCACACCGAGTCGGTACCCGCGCTCGATGAGTCGTCCGTGCACGTCTGGCTGCTCGCGATCGAACATGCGCCCGATCACCGCGCGGTCGCGGCAGCAGCGCATGCGTTGCTCGGCCGGTTGCTCGCGAGCTATGCCGGGCTCGATCACCCGCCCGTCATCGCGCGCACGGGACGCGGCAAGCCGTACGCGCCGGCGCTCGCCGGCATCGATTTCAACCTCAGCCACGCGCGCGACCACGCGCTCATCGCGATCGCGCGCGGCCAGCCGCTCGGCGTCGATCTGGAACGCGCGGACCGCAAGCTCGAGCCGCACGACCTCTCCCATCGCTTTTTCTCCAGGCGCGAAGCCGATGCGCTCGACCGGTTGCACGAAGCGCTGCGCACGCCGGCGTTCATTCGCCTGTGGACCTGCAAGGAAGCGGTGTTGAAGGCGCTGGGCGCGGGCATCAGCTTCGGGCTCGACCGCATCGCGTTCGATCTCGACCCCACCGGAAGGCCATCGGCGATCGCCGATGCCGCGCCGGAGGCGGGCACGCTCGCCGACTGGCGCGTTTGGCTGCTCGAACCGGCGACGGGGTTTCTGGGCGCCCTCGCCTGGCATGGTGCGCCGCGTCATATCCGCGCCTTCGTCGCCGCCTCCGCGCTGACCAGCCGGTTCGCCTGACGCCGTTTCCTCGCCGCCGGTCGGATTCTCGTGTTTTTGTGAACCGCGCCCGTTCAGCGTAACGGCGAGGCGCTAGCTTTCGCGAAAACCCTGTCGAGATGAGGCTGCCGCTGCGTCGCGGTAACGGCCTATGTGGAAGTCGCTTCGCATCGGAGCCCTCACCGTGCTTGCCGCGGTGGCCGCGCTCAAGCTCGCACAGCACCTGGCGGCGGAAAGTCAGCTGCAGCGGATCGCGGGTGCGCTCGCGCCGTCGCTTCGGCTGAGCTATGCGGACGTCGCAGGTGCGCTCGACGGCCGCGTCATCCTCGAATCGCCGCGCCTCGACGTGCTTGCCGGCCCGGCGCAAGGCGCCGTGCTGCGCGCGGCGCGCGCGACGATCGAGCCGCCCGGCACGTTCTGGCTGCTGCAACGCATCGTCAGCGCCGACGCCGGCATTCCGCGCGGTCTCGATGTGCGCCTCGAAGGCACCTCGTTCTCGCAGGACGCCGTCGACCGCTACGCGCAGGAAGGCTGGTTCGGGACGACGAGCCTCGTGCCGTTCGAAACGCTGGGCTGCGAGCCGGTCAGCGCGTTCTCCTCGCGCGACTACGCGCGCATGGGCCTGTCGGCGTACCCGCGCGAGGACGAGCTCCGCTATCGCTACGATCCGGACGCGCACACGCTGCGCGCCGACATCACCGCAACCGCGGCGCCGTTCGCGACCGTGACGGCGCACGTCGATCTTTCCTCGTTCGAGCCGGCCGCATGGTTCGGCAACGCGCGCGCGGCGAAGACCGAGCGCGTCGAGCAGGTCGCGCTGACCTGGCTCGACGGCGGCTATCTCGCCAAGCGCAACCGCTTCTGCGCACAGCTCACCGGCACCGACGCGGCGACCTACGCCGATCGTCACCTCGCGGCCGTGAAGAGCTTCCTCGAAGCGCGCGGCGTCGTGCCGGGCGAGGACGTCGCAAAGCTTTACCGCAAGCTCGTCGCCGAAGGCGGCAGTGCCGAGATCTCGAGCCTGCCCGAGGCGCAGTTCGTCCCGTCCGACTTCGCCGAGTACGAGCCCGAGGATCTTCTGCGCGCGCTCAACGTGACGATCCGGCGCAATACCGCGCCGCCGATCCTGATGCGCCTGGCGTTCACGGTGCCCGCGCAGCCGGCCGATGCCGACATTGCGACCGCGCTTGCGGGCATCACGACGCCGGCGACGGGCGTGCCCGCCGAGGCTGCGCCGGTCGCGCCGGTCGTGCCGTCATCTGCGGTACCCGCCGCGGCCGAGAGCGCCGCCGAGGCGGATGCGACGCCCGAATCCGAGCTGCCGACGACGATCGTCCGCGCCGAGCCGTCGAAAGGCGAGGGCATGCCGCTGCTTTCCGTCGCGAATGCAGCCGCGCTTCCAGTCGAGGCGCCGGCAGCGCCGGTGCCGCAGCTCCCGCTCGAAGTCATCGCGGCAGCGACGCCGGAAGAAGCCGCGCCGGCGTGGACGATCGCCACGCATCCGTCGGTCGATCCGCGCGATGCGGTCGAGGCGATTCCGGCGAGCGCACCGCCGCCGCCGGCGAACTCGACGGCCGCGCTCGTCTGGCGTGCGCCGACGATCGAGCGGCTGCCGGAACGATCGGCGCGGGCGTCCGCGTATGTCGCCATCGCGCCGTCCACGCTCGGCGCGAATGTCGGCGCACGCGTCCGGCTGGTGACCGCCGGCGGCAAGCGCGTCGAGGGACGACTGAAACGCCTCGACGGCGGCGATGTCGTCATGCTCGTCTTCCGCGACGGCGGCAGCGCCGAGATGCGCATCCCGGCGGCCGGCATTCGCGGCGCCGAGGTCCGCCGCGCCGGCGATCTCTAGGTCCGCACAACGTAAACCTCTGTGTCGGCACCCGTTCAGCGCGCGGCGAGCTACGCTTAGGCGGGGTCGCGCGGGCCACGGCGGTCGTTCGGCTGCGACGCTCGCCGGCCCCGATTCGTCCTTAGGTGCGACGTGACGAGCGAAACGACACCACCTTCAACCCCGGCCTTCTCGCGAACGGGCTTCGGCCAGGAGCTCGACCGCCTCACCCTGGAGCGCGCACGCCGCGGCGACATGGACGCGTGCGCCGCGATCTACCGGCGCTACGGCACCGCCTGCTTCAACCTGGCGCTGCGCATCCTGGGCGAACGTGCGGCAGCCGAGGACGTCGTGCAGGACGTGTTCGTGAAGGTCATGAACACGCTGGCGGGCTTTCGCGGCGATGCGCCGTTCGGCGTCTGGCTGAAGCGCATGACCGCGAACGCGACGATCGACGCATTGCGCGCGACGCAGCGCTTCGCCGACGAGGATCCCGAAGCGCTGTTCGCCTCGATGGCGAGCCGCGCGACGGAAGCCGATGCGCGCGTCGACGCATGGTCGCTGCTGATGCGTCTCTCGCCGCGCGCACGCGCCGTGCTGGTGCTGCACGAGCTCGAAGGCTACACGCACAAGGAGCTCTCGGAGCTCTTCGGACAAAGTGAAAGCTATTCGAAGTCGATCCTGGCGCGCGCGCTGAAGAAGCTCGGCGATCCGGCCGACGCCCACCCGAACCACGGAGAACTCGCAGCATGCGCGAGCAACCTCTAAACGAAGAACCGCTGCACCCGGTGCTCGCCGGGCTCCCGGTGTTCGCGCCCGATGCGAAGCTCTGGTCGCGCATCGTCGCCGAGCACGCGAGGCAGAAGGCGCCGCCGCGGCCGCGTCGCTGGATCGTGCTGGCTTCGGCAGCGGCGATCGTCGCCGCGATCGTCGCGGTGCCGACGTTCACGCGGACGAAACCCGGCGAGCCGCTCGCGATCGAAGGCCAGCGCGAATCGCAGGCGCTCGAGCGCGAATGGCAGTCGCTGACGCCGGTGAGCGCGCGACCGTCGGTCGACCTGGCGCGTCTTCGCATCATCGATGCGGCGTTGCAATCGGCTTACGACCGCGGCGCCGGCAGCGACGAGCTCGCGCCGCTCTGGAAGGAACGCAACGACGCGTTGCGCGGACTGATCCTGACCGCGCAGGCGGACACCGTGACGCGCATCTGACGTCCGCGGTTTTAGCGGATGCAACTGACGTACTTTGATTTAGCAATGAGGGTTTCCAAGATGACAACCAAGAATCCAGTTCAACTGCGCCGATGTCTCCTTGCGGTCGCCGCGGCAAGTTTCGCCGCCGCAGCCGGTTCCGTATCCGCCGCGGGCCAGCAACAGGCCGCGATCGACGTCTCCGCGGTGGCGACCCACACGAACGCGACCGCCGGCCTCACGGTCGAGCAGCGGCTCCGCGAAGAGCTCAACGTCGTCATGATTGACCTGATCCAGAGCGGCGCCTTCGGCAACACCTCGCCGCAGCAGATCGCGCTCAGTGTCGATTCGCCGCCGCAGAAGGTCTCGAACCTCGGCCTGCTCGTCGACAGCAAGGGCGGCGGCGCGGGCGATGGCCTGCACGTGCTCGCGGTGACGCCCGGCGGCAACGCCGAGCGCAGGCGCCTGCGCGCCGGCGACGTTCTGGTCGCGTTGCACGGCGCGCAGCTGTCGTCGGCCGACGGCATGGCGGGGCTGCGCAACACGGTCGATACGCTGCCCGACGGCGCCCGCCTCGACTTCAGCGTGCGCCGCGACGGCCGCACGACCACGATCGGCGGCGCGGCGGCGAGCACGTATCTGCCCGCGATGCATCTCAGCGTCGGCGGCGGCGCCGCGCTCGCGTCGAACGCCGGCGATGCCGGCGCGAACGCGGCGGGATCGTCTTCCGGCGCGTACGGCCGCGGTCCGGCGGACACCTCGCAAGGCTGCGGGCGCATCAGCGACTTCGACGTCGCGCCGCGCGGGCAGGGCCTGCACAAGGCGACGATCATCGCGATCGACAACCACGCGCCGGGTCCGCACGGCTCGCAGTCGTACCAGGTCAGCACGGGTCCGCACACGCTGAAGGTCGCCGAGCACATCGAGAGCCGCTATTTCTCGTTCAACGACCGCCAGCGCAACGCGCAGGTCGGCGGCGGCTACAAGACCGTCGAGGTCAACGTCGCGCCGGACACGACGTATCTCGTCGCCGCGCGCCTCAACGAGGATCAGCGCGACAATCCGGCGAATGGCGCGTACTGGGATCCGGTCGTCTGGAAAGAGACGCCGGAAACCTGCCGCTGATCCGGCACGCGGCGTGATCGCAACCTGGATCACGCCGCGCGGGCGGCGCAGACGCTAAGCTTCGCGCATGCCCGCATCGTCCCTGCGCCGCCTTGCCGGTCTCGTCATTGCGGCGCTCGCGCTGCCGGTCGGCGCATCGGCGATCGAGCTGCGCGACGAGTTCCGCGCGACGATCGAGCAGGGCGTCGCGAACGGGCGCTACCAGAGCGTCGCCATCGGATTGCTCGACAACGGCGAGCAGAGCCAGTGGCTGTTCGGCGCCGTCGAGCCCGACGGCGCGAAGCCGACCGCGGACGTCGCCTACGAAATCGGCTCGACGACGCGCTGCTTCACGGGTCTCCTCCTCGCCAAGGCGCTCTACGCCGGAAAGCTCCGTCTCGACGACACGCTCGGCAGGATCTTCGCCGACATCCGCTTCGCAGATCCCAAGCTCGCCGCGACGACGGTCGGGGAGATCGCCGCGCATCGCGCCGGCCTGCCGGCGGTCGCGTCGAATCTCTTTCCGCGCAGCGTCGACGATCCGTACGTGGCATTCGATGCCGCGGCGCTCGATGCCTATCTCGCGCACGCCCATCCTGACGGCGCGGGCACCTACCGCTATTCGGAGCTCGGCGTCGCGCTGCTCGGCCAGATCGTCGCGCGCACCTACCGCAACGACTACCGGAACCTGATGGCGTCCGAAGTGCTCGTGCCGCTTGCGCTCAACGAGAGCGGCTTCCAGGCGCTGCCGAAGCTGACCTTTCCCGGCGG